>NZ_JBEXTV010000022.1:0-115444 GCF_040628835.1 Streptomyces sp. NPDC006134
TTTTTTTTTACTTTGTTTCGTTTTTTTCTGTGGTTTTCTACGCCTTTGTGCGGTCCTCGGCCCCGGGGGGCCCGCGCGCCCCCTCGGGGGGATCAGTGGAAGAAGTGGCGCGTACCGGTGAAGTACATCGTCACGCCGGCCTTCTTCGCCGCCTCGACCACCTGCTCGTCGCGGATCGAGCCACCGGGCTGGACGATGGCGCGGACCCCGGCCTCGATGAGGATCTCGGGGCCGTCCGGGAAGGGGAAGAAGGCGTCGGAGGCGGCGAAGGCGCCGCGGGCCCGCTCCTCGCCGGCCCGCTCCACCGCGAGGCGGCAGGAGTCGACGCGGTTGACCTGGCCCATGCCGACGCCGACCGAGGCGCCGTCCTTGGCGAGCAGGATCGCGTTGGACTTCACCGCGCGGCACGCCTTCCAGGCGAACGCCAGCTCGGCCAGCTCCGCCTCGGACAGGGCCTCGCCGCTGGCCAGCGTCCAGGTGGCCGGGTCGTCGCCGTCGGCCTGGAGGCGGTCGGCGGCCTGGAGGAGGGCGCCGCCGTCGATCGGCTTGATCTCGACGGGCGCGGCGGGCGCCTCGGGGGCGCGCAGCACGCGGATGTTCTTCTTCTTGGTGAGAATCTCCAGCGCGCCGTCCTCGTAGCCGGGCGCGACGATGACCTCGGTGAAGATCTCCGCGACCTGCTCGGCCATCTCCTTGCTGACCGGGCGGTTCACGGCGATCACGCCGCCGAACGCGGACAGCGGGTCGCAGGCGTGCGCCTTGCGGTGCGCCTCGGCGACGTCGGCGCCGATGGCGATGCCGCACGGGTTGGCGTGCTTGATGATCGCGACGCACGGCTCGGCGTGGTCGTACGCGGCACGGCGGGCGGCGTCCGTGTCCGTGTAGTTGTTGTACGACATCTCCTTGCCGTGCAGCTGCTCGGCCTCGGCGAGGCCGCCGGTGCCGGAGACGTACAGGGCGGCGGGCTGGTGCGGGTTCTCGCCGTAGCGCAGGGTGTGCGCGCGGTCCCAGGTGGCGCCGAGGAAGTCGGGGAAGGACGAGTCGTCGACGGGGGCGTAGTCGGAGGCGAACCAGGAGGCGACCGCCACGTCGTAGGCGGCCGTGTGGCGGAACGCCTCGGCGGCCAGGCGCTTGCGGGCGGCCAGGTCGAAGCCGCCGTCCTTGGCCGCGGCGAGGACGTCGCCGTAGCGGGCGGGGCTGGTGACCACGGCGACGGAGGGGTGGTTCTTGGCGGCGGCGCGGACCATGGAGGGACCGCCGATGTCGATCTGCTCCACGCACTCGTCGGGGGTGGCGCCCGAGGCGACGGTCTCGCGGAACGGGTAGAGGTTGACCACGACCAGGTCGAACGGCGCGACGCCGAGCTCGTCGAGCTGCTGCCGGTGGGTGTCCAGGCGCAGGTCGGCGAGGATGCCCGCGTGGACCTTGGGGTGCAGGGTCTTGACGCGGCCGTCGAGGCACTCGGGGAAGCCGGTGAGCTCCTCGACCTTGGTGACGGGGACGCCGGCGGCGGCGATGCGGGCGGCGGTGGAGCCGGTGGAGACGAGCTCCACGCCGGCCTCGTGCAGGCCGCGCGCGAGCTCCTCCAGCCCGGTCTTGTCGTAGACGCTGACGAGCGCCCGGCGAATCGGCCGCTTGTTGCTGTCGGCGGTCACTGGATTACTACCTTTCGTCCCTCAATGCGGTAGCCGTGGCGGGCGAGCCGCCCCACGACATCGACGAGCAGCCTTCGCTCGACTTCCTTGATGCGCTCGTGCAGAGCGCTCTCGTCGTCCTCGTCCCGGATCTCCACCACGCCCTGCGCGATGATCGGCCCGGTGTCGACGCCGTCGTCGACGAAGTGGACGGTGCAGCCGGTGACCTTGGCGCCGTACGCGAGCGCGTCCCGCACGCCGTGGGCTCCGGGAAAACTGGGGAGGAGGGCGGGGTGCGTGTTCACGAACCGCCCGCCGAAGCGCGCGAGGAACTCCTTCCCCACGATCTTCATGAACCCGGCCGAGACGACGAGGTCCGGCTCGTGGGAGGCGACGGCCTCGGCGAGGGCCGCGTCCCACTCCTCGCGGGTGGCGTGGTCCTTCACCCGGCACACGAAGGTGGGCAGCCCGGCCCGCTCGGCGCGCGCGAGCCCCTCGATGCCGTCCCGGTCGGCGCCGACGGCCACGATCTCGGCCCCGTAGGTCTCGGGACCGGTGGCGGCGATCTCGTCGAGGAGCGCCTGGAGGTTGGTGCCGGATCCGGAGACCAGCACGACGAGGCGCTTGACGCGCGGGGCCACGGGCTTGGCGGCCACGGTGGGGGCCTTTCTCGGGGAAGCGGTCTGTACGGTCGGCCGGTCCGCACGGTGGACCCGTACGGATCGTTTTGTACGGTCGTACGAATGCTTCACGCCCCGGGATACGGGGAAGTCTACGAAGCAGCCGACCGCCAGCAACGATACCGGCACACCGGACGGCCCCCACGGGACGGGGGCCCGGCCGGGAGGTAGCGTCTGGGAGGAGCCGGTTCGGGAACGCCTCCCGCGCACCGCGCGTTCACGGGGTGACGGGGCCGGGACCCGGAGTTCTCAGGGCCGCTCCGGACCGGTCGGACCGGTCGGTCTGGTCGGTCCCGGTCATGACCAGTCGTGCAAGCCGTGCAAGCCGTACGCAAGCCGTACTCACCAAGGGGAAGACGCTCATTTGATGCCGGACCGCAGCCTGCGACTCCTCACGCTCCCCCAGCAGTCGGTGCAGGGAGGGGAGCGCAGCGGCGTGTTGCTGCGGGAACGCCCCGCCTCGCCGCCCGACGCGTCCTCGGACGGGAAGAAGGGCGACGGCGAGCGGGGCGGCCCGGCCCCGGACGACAACCCGTTCGCGCCGCCGCCGGAGGGGACGCCGGACCGGCCCTGGCAGCCCCGGCACCCCGAGGGCGGTGACGGCGCGCAGGGCCAGGGCGGCGGCTCTCCCTGGGGGCGCGGATGGAGCGACCGGCAGCCCGGCCGTTCGCCCGGCGGCTTCGGCGAGCGTCCCGGCGGCTCCGGCTCCGGAGGTCCGGGCGGTGGCGGTCCGGGGGCGCGCTGGGACCCGACGGACCCCGCCCAGCGGCGCGCCCGCTACGCGCTGCTGAGCGGCATGTGGGCCTTCTTCTTCGCCCTCTTCGGCTGGCCGTACGTGGCCCTGCTGCTCGGCGCCCTGGCCCTGGGCTGGGGGATCAGCTCCCTGCGCGCCAAGCCCCGCGCCGCGGCGGACCCCGGCGCCCCGGCCCAGGCCGCGGGTCCCCGGACCGGCTCCCGCCCGCAGACCACCGCCGCCGTCAGCGGCCTGGTGACGGCCTCCCTCGCCCTCCTCCTGGTGGCCGCGTCCTTCACGGCCCAGCTGGTCTACCGCGACTACTACACCTGCCGGAGCGACGCCCTGACCAACGAGGCCAGGCAGTCGTGCAGCAAGCTCCTGCCGGACCAGCTGCGGAGCGTGCTGGACGACGAGGGCTGAGCCGGGTCCCTTGCCCGGTCCCCTCGGTCCGTCGCCGGGGCCCTTTCCCGGTCTGTCGCCGGGGCCCTTTCCTGGTCCCTCGCCGGGCCCCTTCCCCGGTCCCGTCGCCGGGCCCTTTTCCCAGTCCGCCGCCGGGCCGCTCCCTGGGCCTCATGGGGTGTGCGGCGGCTCCCCGGGGGAGGGATCCATCGGTCCGCGGCGCCGGGCGCGGGTGAAGCGGTCCCGCACCGAAGGGACGCGGGTGAGCCGGTCCCGCACCGAAGGGACGCGGGTGAAGCGGCCCCTCACCGAGGGGAGCGGCACCCGGAACCCGCCCGCGGCCGCACCGCCGGGCGTGAAGACGCCCCGGACCCTCAGGGCGGGCATCGCCCGTCGGCGGGGCGCCGGGGACGTCGGCGCCTCCGGCTCCGTCCGCCGTCCCGCCGTCCGGCGCCACCATGCCCGTACCCCGAGCGCCGTCGGTACCGCCACCACCGCGATCCACGCCGGGGTCACTCCCCCGGCCTGCCACCACACCGGCCCGAACCGGGCGAGCCCGGCCGTCCCGAGCGGGCCGCCCGCCAGCGCGGCGAGCAGGGCGGTCAGCCCGCCGCACACCAGGGCCGCCAGCCCGGCACCGGCGGCGGTCCGGTGCCAGGGCCAGGGGCCGGCCGGGCCCGTCGCGCCGCCGGACGCGTTCCCGTCCCCCGCGGCCGAGGGCGGTCCCCCGGCGGCGGCGCGGCCCGTGAACCAGCCCACCGTCGCCCCGGCCGCCAGCGGCACCACGCCGGACGCCCAGTGCAGGAGTGTGCCCGGTCCCGCGTCCGGGACCGCCGCCAGCAACGGGAACGGCGGCAGCAGCGGGGCCGGCGCGGAGACGGAGGGGCCGACGACGTGTCCGGTGCCGAGCGCGAAACCGGGGCCGAGGGCGTACGCCGCGGCCCATACCGCCGCGTTCGGCACCAGCGCCAGGCACAGCAGCAGGACCGCGCTCTGTCCGGCCCATCCGTCCGCGAGCCGTCCGAACGCCGCCCGCGCCGCCCCGCCGTGCCACACCAGCGACACCGCGAGCAGCAGCGCGCCGCCCCCGACCAGCACCGCCGTCCCGGCGCCGGCGGCCCGCGCCGCGACGCCCGGACGCCCGTCCGGCCCGACGAGCAGGTGCCGTGCCGTGACGGGCAGGGCGCCCAGCAGCCGTTCCGCCGACCGGCCGGGACGGCCGTACGCCGCCCACACGCTCGCGCCCGCGACGCCCATGACGAACAGCGGCAGGCACACCGCCATCCCTCCCCATGAGGGCCGCAGTGCCCCGCCGTCCGCGTACAGCGCGACGGCGAGGCCGACGCCCAGGTAGCCGAGGACGACGCCCGTCCACGCGGTGCGCGCGGGAACGGGCGGCGGGCCGTCGCCCGCGTCCCGGCCCTCGCCGGTGCTCCCCTCGCCCACGCCGCCGTCCACCGCGTCGCGTGCCGCCCGGTGGATCAGCCACACCGGCAGCGCGACGAGCAGCAGCGGGGTGACACCGACGGGCGTGGGGGCGCCGGAGAGCGTACCGGCGCGGACCAGGTCGGCCCCGTGCGCCAGCACCCACAGCGCGGCGGCGACGTGCAGCGCGCCGCCGGGCCCGCTGTCCGGGTAGGGGGAGGCGACCCACAGCACCATCACGAGCACGGTGAACGCGCCGAGGCCCAGCCCCGCCGCGGCCGCACCGCCCAGCAGGCCCGCGGACAGCCCGGGGGGACGGTCGTGGAGCCGGGCGCGCAGGAGGGACAACGGCGTTCGGCGGGCGGTCGTCTGGATCACGCCCGCCATGCTCCCAACGACACGCGCTTCCCCGGCGTAACAATAGAAAACCCGACGTGTCGCTCAATATACGTTTATGCAACTTTACGTACGGAGCGTTCGGAGGGACGCCCTGTGACGCAGAGCCCGGCGACCCCGCTCCCTCCGCCCAGGACGCGCCGACGCCTGCGCGAGGCCGCCTCGCTGACGCGCGCTCAGGTCGCGGAGCGACTGGGCGTCACCCGCGACACGGTGCGCGCCTGGGAGAAGGGGCGTACCCCTCCGCACGGCCGGGAAGGAGAGGCGTACGCGAAGCTGCTCGGCGACCTGGCCGCCGGTCAGGTGGCCGAGGTGACGGGCGTACGGGACGACGGGCGGGCGTCCGCCGGGGCGGCGGGCCGGAAGGACGCCGCGCCCACCGCCGGGGATGTGCCCGTGGCCGTGGGGGCACCGGCCGCTTCGGCCGCCGGGACCGGCGAGGCCGGTGCGGCTCTGTCCGCCGGGGGCGGGTCCGCGTCCGCCGGCGACCGCGCCGCCGGCGCCGGGTCCGGGTCCGTACCTCCCGCGCCGCCCCCCTCTCCGACGCCCGCTCCGACGCCCGCTCATGCCTTCGACGCGCTGTACGCGTTCTGCGCCCCCGGGCTGGTGCGGCAGACCTATGTGCTGACCGGGCGGCGGGAGCTGGCGCGCGAGTCGGTCGAACGGGCCTTCCAGCGGGCCTGGGAACACTGGCCGGAGGTGGCCCGGGACCGGGATCCGGCGGGCTGGGTGCGGGCGGTGGCGCACGAGTACGCGCTCTCGCCCTGGCACCGGTTCCGGCCCCGCTACCGGTTCCCCGAGCCGCCGCCCGCCGACCCCGGCGACCGCGCCCTGATGAACGTCCTGCTGCGGCTCCCGCCCCGCCGTCGCCGCGCCCTGCTGCTGTACGACGGGATCGGGCTCGGCCTGCCGGAGACGGCGGCGGAGACCGAGGCGAGCACCCCGGCGACGGCGAACCGGCTGCTGCGCGCGCGGGAGGCGGTCGCCGCCCGTCTGCCCGGCCTGGCGGACCCCGGGGAGCTGCGCCGGCGGCTGGCCGGGCTGGCCGCCGCCGAGCGGCTCCGGGCGGCCGAACCGCCGGCCGTGCGCCGGGGCAGTGAGCGCAGGGCCCGGTTCCGGACACGGGCCGCCTTCGCCTTCACGGCCGTCCTGGTCGGCACCACGGCGCTCACCCTGCGGACGGCGCCCACGCAGTACGAGCCGCCGGTGCCTCCGGGGGCGGCGGTGCGGGGGGTGCCGCCGCGGGTGGCGCCGGGGCCGCTGTCGGACGAGGAGCTGCTGCTGCGGGCCAGACTGCGGGAGCAGTTGCAGAGCGGGCCGCAGCGGCTGGGGCCGGAGGCGCGGTGAGCCGCCGGGGGTGATGTGCACCGGGCGGCGTACCGTCGTCCCGGCTGGTGTGCCGCCATGCGGAAGGGCCCGCTCCGTCACCGAGGTGACGGAGCGGGCCCTTCCGGTGCCGCGGTGGGGTGGGTCAGCCGGCGAGGATCTCGCGCGCCAGCTTGGCCGTCTCGGTCGGGGTCTTGCCGACCTTGACGCCCGCCGCCTCCAGGGCCTCCTTCTTGGCCTGTGCGGTGCCGGAGGAACCGGAGACGATGGCGCCCGCGTGACCCATGGTCTTGCCCTCGGGCGCGGTGAAGCCCGCGACGTAGCCGACGACCGGCTTGGTCACGTTCTCCTTGATGAAGGCCGCGGCCCGCTCCTCGGCGTCGCCGCCGATCTCGCCGATCATGACGATCAGGTCGGTCTCGGGGTCGTCCTGGAAGGCCTTCAGGGCGTCGATGTGGGTGGTGCCGATGATCGGGTCACCGCCGATGCCGACGGCCGTCGAGAAGCCGATGTCGCGCAGCTCGTACATCATCTGGTACGTCAGCGTGCCGGACTTCGAGACCAGGCCGATGCGGCCCGGCTTGGTGATGTCGCCCGGGATGATGCCGACGTTGGACTGGCCCGGGGTGATGATGCCGGGGCAGTTCGGGCCGATGATGCGGGTCTTGTTGCCCTTCTTACCGGCGTACGCCCAGAACGACGCCGAGTCGTGCACGGCGATGCCCTCGGTGATCACGACCGCGAGGGGGATCTCGGCGTCGATGGCCTCGACGACGGCGTCCTTGGTGAACTTCTCCGGCACGAAGATGACGGAGACGTTGGCGCCGGTCTTCTCGATGGCCTCCTTGACGGTGCCGAAGACGGGTACCTCGGTGCCGTCGAAGTCCACGGTCTGACCCGCCTTGCGCGGGTTCACGCCGCCCACGACGTTGGTGCCGTCGCCGAGCATGAGCTTGGTGTGCTTCATGCCGGTGGCGCCGGTCATGCCCTGGACGATGACCTTGCTGTCCTTGTTGAGCCAGATAGCCATGGTGTGTTGTGTCCTCGTCCTAGGTGCTTACTTGGCGGCGTGAGCCAGCTCGGCGGCCTTGTCGGCCGCGCCGTCCATGGTGTCGACGCGCTGGACCAGCGGGTGGTCGGCGTCGGTGAGGATCTTCCGGCCCAGCTCGGCGTTGTTGCCGTCGAGGCGGACGACGAGCGGCTTCTCGACCTTCTCGCCACGCTCCTCCAGCAGCTTCAGCGCCTGGACGATGCCGTTGGCGACCTCGTCGCAGGCGGTGATGCCGCCGAAGACGTTGACGAAGACGGACTTGACGTCCGGGTCGCCGAGGATGATCTCCAGGCCGTTCGCCATGACCTGGGCGGAGGCGCCGCCGCCGATGTCCAGGAAGTTGGCGGGCTTGACGTTGCCGTGCTTCTCACCGGCGTACGCGACGACGTCCAGGGTGCTCATGACGAGACCGGCGCCGTTGCCGATGATGCCGACCTCGCCGTCGAGCTTGACGTAGTTGAGGCCCTTCTCCTTGGCTGCCGCCTCGAGCGGGTTGGCGGCGGCCTTGTCGTGGAGCTCCTCGAAGTCGGGGTGGCGGAACTCGGCGTTGTCGTCCAGCGACACCTTGCCGTCGAGGGCGATGACGTCGCCGGAGGCGACCTTGGCCAGCGGGTTGACCTCGACGAGGAGGGCGTCCTCCTTGATGAAGACGTCCCACAGCTTCACCAGCACGTCGGCCACCTTGTCGGCGACCTCGGCCGGGAACTTGGCGGCCTCGACGATCTCGCGGGCCTTCTCCGGGGTCACGCCGTCGATCGCGTCGACCGGCGTCTTGGCGACGGCCTCCGGACGGGTGGCCGCCACCTCCTCGATGTCCATGCCGCCCTCGACGGAGGCGATGGAGAGGAAGGTGCGGTTGGCACGGTCGAGGAGGAAGGAGACGTAGTACTCCTCGACGATCTCCGGAGCGGTCTCGGCGATCATCACCTTGTGGACCGTGTGGCCCTTGATGTCCATGCCGAGGATGTCCGTCGCGCGGGCGACGGCCTCGTCCGGGGTGGCGGCCAGCTTCACGCCGCCGGCCTTGCCGCGACCACCGACCTTCACCTGCGCCTTGACGACGGACTTGCCGCCCAGCCGCTCGGTGATCTCGCGCGCCGCCTCAGGCGTGTCGATGACTTCACCGGCCAGCACCGGTACATCGTGCTTGGCGAAGAGGTCCCTCGCCTGGTACTCGAACAGGTCCACGCGCTTCCGTCCCTATCAGTGATCTCGCGGTTCGTTGGATGCGTGGGCGTGCCGCGAAGGGCAACGTGACGACCGCATGTGTCACAAGGGAAGCGCACACGGTGTCCGAGCGCGCGGCATGTCCGTCTCGCAGGTTATCGCCGCCGGGCGGGGCTCTCTAAATCACATCTCACACGTGAGCGGTGATACCTGTCACATGATGCCGGGGTTCCTGGCACCGCGTGCCGGTGCTGTGGAGGGCCTCACCGGGTTGGGGTTGGCCCGGTGAGGCCCTTTGAACAGCTCCGAAGCGCCGCGCACCCCTGCGCGGGCCTCGGAGTGCGGGGGCCGGTCCCCACCCCAATGGGGCCGGCCTTCCCATCCGCGGGGTTTCGGCCGGACGGGCCGACGGATTTCGGCTCGTCCGGCGCCTGACGGTCCGCGGAGTCTGTTGTGTCGTGGGTGCGGATTGTGGGTGTGGGTCGTGGGGCGCGGGTCGTGCGTGTGGGTACGGGTCGTGGGGTGCGGGTCGTGGGTCGTGCGTGTGGGTACGGGTCGTGGGGTGCGGGTCGTGGGTCGTGCGTGTGGGTACGGGTCGTGGGGTGCGGGCGGGGAGTACGCCGGTCGGGTGCCGTAGGGGCGGCGGGGGGTGGCGGGAATCGCCGGATTCGCCGAGTCGTCCTGCGCGTGCCCCGGGGCGGTCGGCTCCGTGCTGCCGGTACCGGCGGTACCGGCGGTATCGGCGGTACCGCCAGGGCGGCGGGGCGGCGGGGCGGCGGAGGTGGCGGCGATGGTGACGATGCGACCGGTGGCCGATGCGCCGGTGGGGCCGGCGGGGTTCGCGGCCTGGGGCAGCGCAGCCTGGGGCAGCGCAGCGCAGCGCCGCGTCGGTGACGCCGTGGGTGTCACCGGTGCCCGGCCGGCCGGTACACCGGCATACGGCGGGAAGGGCCCGCGTCAGGCAGGGGAGACGGGAATGTCCCGGTGACGGTCGCGGATCTCGGCCGCGGCGGTACGCACGACGGCGCCGGGCACCAGTCGCAGGGGGATCTGTGAGCTCAGGGTGACGGCAGGCGCGTCGCCGTGGCGCGGCGTGCCGTTGTCGGCCGCGGACCGGTTGCCCAGCGCGCCGTCCGGGTCACCGGCCGGCGCCTGGCCGCCGGGGACGGAATCGGTGGGCGCGGCGGCACGGTGCCCATCGGCCCGCGAGGCGGCACCACGCGCAACCTGGTGGCACCAGGTCCCGTACGCCGTGTCCACGGTCGCGGTGGACGCACCGGCCCGCCGGTCGGAGACGGGAGCGGAGGAGGAGGCGGACGGGGAAGCGGGGGCGGAGGCATCGGCCGACGGCACCGTCCCGGAGGCGCCTCGCGGCGGCACCGGTGCGATCGGCGCGGGGAGCGGGTGGTCCCGGTGGTCCGGGAGTACGGGCGCCACAGGCGGGGCTGGGGTCACCGGCGGAGCGGGGTTCCCGGGCTCGGGCGGCACCACGGAGCCGCCGGGGAGAACCGGGGGCGCGGCGTCGCCGGGGACACCGGGAACGTCCGGAAGGCCGGGCAGGCCGGGAACGTCGAGGAGGCCGGAGACGCTGTCCGGCAGGGGCGGCAGCGACTCCAGCGACGGCAGCTGCACGCGCTCCGCGCCGAGAGCACCGGTCACGGCCGCCACGGTCTGCCCGACGGGCTCCAGGACCCGGCCGGTCACGGTCCCGACGGCCTGCTCGGCCACCGGCCGCAGAGGCTGCAGAGGCCGTAGATGCTGCAGAGGCCGTAGATGCTGCGGAGAAGCCTCCAGCCTGCCGGAACCCGCGGCCTGGCCGGTGACGCCCGCATGCGCGGCGGGATGCGCCGGCTCGTCCGAAGCGGCTCCGGACCCGGCTGCCGCTCCCGGCACCGAGACCGTGGCGGAGGCGATCGAGGCTGTCGAGGGCGAGCCCTCGGCCGCCTGCGCCCGCTCCCCGAAGAGGAGCCCGAGTACGAACACTCCGCCCGCCAGCAGCATCACGTGCAGCGCACGCCGCCCGGCCGCTCCGCGCATCCTGCGCGAAACGGCACCGGACAGAGCTGCCGACCAGATCAAGGGGGAAGGGTCCTCCGTGTGGCGAACGAATGGCGCGCAGGGACTGACGATCCGACCCGCGCGGTACGGCCGGCGGAGCGTGGCACCCCGCCGGAGCGGCGTTGATCCTCGCACGGACCGCCCGAGGGTGCGCAAGCCCTCTGTTATCGATGGTTAGTCATGTCCGGTTTGCCTACCGAGTACTGCCGTAGACGCACCGGTATGTGACTCACAGACCTCATGCGCCTCATGCGTTTTACGTGTCTTATATGCCTTACGCGTCTCCCGTAGGGTCCGGTATCGGAAGGGGACGCTTCTCGATCGCCGCCGCCATCACCTCCGGGAAGAGGTCGGGTGTGCAGGCGAAGGCCGGTGTGCCCAGGGCGGCGAGCGCACTCGCGTGTTCCCGGTCGTACGCGGGCGCTCCTTCGTCCGACAGGGCGAGCAGTGTCACGAACTGCACCCCCGCCGCCTTCATCGCCGCCACCCGCTTGAGCATCTCGTCCCGTATGCCCCCTTCGTAGAGATCGCTGATCAGCACCACCACCGTCTCCGTGGGCCGGGTGATCTGCGACTGGCAGTAGGCCAGCGCCCGGTTGATGTCCGTACCACCGCCGAGCCGGGTGCCGAACAGCACGTCGACCGGGTCGTCGAGCTGCTCCGTGAGGTCGACGACCGCCGTGTCGAAGACGACGAGCCGGGTGCCGATCGACCGCATGGACGCCAGCACCGCTCCGAACACGGCGGCGTACACCACGGACGCCGCCATCGACCCCGACTGGTCGACACAGAGGACGACCTCCTTCCGCACCGACCGGGACGCCCGCCCGTACCCGACGAACCGCTCCGGCACGACCGTCCGGTGCTCCGGCAGGTAGTGCTTGAGGTTCGCGGCGATCGTGCGGTTCCAGTCGATGTCGTGGTGGCGGGGCCGGCTGACGCGGGCACTGCGGTCCAGGGCGCCGGTGAGGGTGGCCCGGGTCCGCGCGGCGAGCCGCTGCTCCAGGTCCTCGACGACCTTGCGGACGACGGCCCGTGCCGTCTCCTTCGTCGTCTCCGGCATCGCCTTGTGGAGCGACAGCAGTGTGCCGACGAGGTGCACGTCGGCCTCCACGGCCTCCAGCATCTCCGGTTCCGTCAGGAGCGCGGCGAGGCCGAGCCGGTCGATGGCGTCCCGTTGCATGACCTGGACGACGGAGGACGGGAAGTACGTCCGGATGTCCCCCAGCCAGCGCGCCACGGACGGCGCCGAGGACCCGAGTCCCGCCGAGCGGTCCCGCCCGGTCCGCGCTCCGTCCTCCTTCCCGTAGAGCGCGGCGAGTGCCCTGTCCATCGCGGCGTCCTGCCCGGAGAGAGCGCATCCGGTGCCGTCGGCCGTGTCACCCCCGAGCACGAGCCGCCACCGCCGCAACCGCTCCTGTCCCACGTCCACCGGCTCGTCCGTCATCCGCCCACCCCCACACGATCGTCCCCGTCATCACTCCACCGGCCCTCGCCGTCCCCGTCACCCCGCCGGCCCTCTCCGTCCCCGTCACCTCGCCGGCCCTCGCCGTCACCGTCACCCCGCCGGCCCTCGCCGTCCCCGTCACCCCGCCGGCCCTCGCCGTCACCGTCACCCCGCCGGCCCTCGCCGTCCCCGTCACCCCGCCGGCCCTCGCCGTCCCCGTCTCCCTGTCGGCCCTCGACGGCTCCACCGACCCCACCGTCGCCACCGGCCCCAACAGCTCTCCGGTCCGCAGGGGCCCCCGGCCTACCGGTGTCCCCCACCACGGTTTCCCCCGCAGCGGTGTCCCCCACGACGATGGCGCCCGCCACGGGTGGACCGCTCCGGCCGCTCAGCAGCAGCCGCACCACCGGCAGTACGGCGTCGGCGCGCGCGCTGTCGAGCTCCGCCGCAAAACCGGGCAGACCGGGACCGGCGGCCGCCGCGCTCCCCCACCGTCCGGGCCCCCGCCGGACCAGTTCCCCCAGGGTGCGGCGCACGCCCGGCTCGTACGCCGAGAAGGTGCGCCGCAGCAGCGGCAGTACGTCGGTGAAGGCCGACGCCGGCACGCCGGTCAGCCAGGTGTCGACCAGCCGCAGCAGCCGCTCGTCATGGACCAGGAGCAGGCCGCCGCCGGGGCCGCCGCCGACGAAGCCCTCGATCCAGGCGGCCGCGTCCGCGGGTGGTGTCCCCGGCGACAGCGCCAGCCCCATGGACCGCTCGGCCTCGTCGGGGGCCAGCGCCCCGTCGTCCAGCAGGAGCCGCACGGCACGTCCCCGGATGACACCGGGCACGGCGTCCCGCGCGGACAGCGCCCGCAGCACCGCCTGCCACCGGCCGCGCAGAGCACCGTGGCCCGGCGCGGGGTCGTCACCGAGCAGCCCCACCGCCCCGTGCACGGCGTCCACATGGCGCCGCATCTCCTCGGCCGCATCCGTGTCCAGCGCGGTGCAGGCCGGGGGCAGGCCGACGAAGATCCGCTCGGCGAGGCCCGCGGCGACCTCGGCCAGCGCCCCGGTGTGCGTGCCGCGCACGTCGCCGTAGCGCAGGGAGCGGACCAGGGCCGGCAGGGCCTCGGCGAGACGGCCGACGTCGGTGTCGAGCGCGGCCCGCTCGGCGAGGAGCCGCATCACCGTGGGGAGCGCCTGTGGCAGGTCGGCCAGCAGGCACCGCTCGGCGAGCGCGGTGACCTCGGCGAGCCCCCGTGCGGTGGCGGCGTCCGCCTCCGCCTTGGCGGTCGCGGCGGTGAGCACGGTCGTCCCCCACACCCCGGCCTCGGCGACCCGCACGGACAGCTCCGGGTCCCAGCGCAGCCGCCACGTCTCCCGGAACGTGCCCGTACTGCCGCGCGAGGCGACCGGTTCGCCCCACGCGACACCGAGCAGCCGCAGCCGGTGGAGCAGTCTGCTGCGCCCGGCGTCGGTCTCCTTGCGCAGGTCGAGTCCCAGCTCCCGCTCCAGCGCCTCCGGCTTGAGCCGCAGCCGCCGCCGGAGCCGGTCGAGGTCACGCTGCAACGGCACCGCGGGCGCCTCGGGCGGCACCTCCCCCAGCACATCACCCACGACCAGCCGGTCGCGCACCAGCGCCAGCGGCACCTCCGACCCCTCGCACATCACCGCCCGCACGGCGTCGGTCGTCTCGCCGAGCCCGGGCAGCGGCCGGCCGCGCAGCACGGCGAGCGCCTCGGCCAGCCGCACCGCCTCGATGACGTGGGCGGAGGAGACCATGCGGTCCTCCTCCCTCAGCAGACCCGCCACTTTGGTCAGCCACCGCTCGACGGGCCGGTCCGGCGCGTCGAACAGGTGCCCGTACCAGCCGGGCGCGTCGATGCCCGCCCCGTACCCGCTCGCCCGCGACAGCCTGCGGTGGGTCCACGGCACCCAGGTCAGGTCCACCTTGACCTTGGGCAGGCCCTTCAGCAGCGCCCGGTCGGCGGCGACGGGCGCCGTGCGCCGCAGCGCGGGCACGTGCCAGGCCCCGCACACCACGGCCACCCCACCGGCGAACTCCCGCCGCGCCGCCCGCACCTGGAGCCGCATGTACGCCTCCCGCACCGGGTCCCGGTCGCGCCCGCCGCTCCCGTACGTCTCCCGCAGCGCGCCCATGGCCTCCTCCAGCGCCGTGAACGGCGCGAGCGCGTCCCCCGCGCCCGCGCTCCGGTGCTCGACGACGTCCTCCCACCAGCGCTCGGGATCGTCGTAACCGGCGGTCTCGGCGAGTACGGCCAGCGGATCGACCCGGGCGTCGGGCAGGGACCGGTCGCCCGCGCCAGGCAAGGACCGGCCGCCCGTATGGGGCACGCGCCGGCCGTCCTCATCGGTGCCGGAAAGCGGACCGTCGGCGGACGGACACCCGTACCCCTCACCCGTATCCGTATCCGTATCCGGATACACATCCACACCCGCATCCACACCCGCATCCGTGCCCGCTTCCGCTTCCGCGTCCGGCGCGTCCTCCGCCGAGGAGTCCCCGGCCAGTGTGTGAGCGGCCGGCAGGTCGATGAAGCGGGCGGGGACGCCGTGGTCCAGGGCCCAGCGCAGGGCGACCCACTCCGGGGAGAACCCGGCCAGCGGCCAGAAGGCCGACCGCCCCGGCTCGTCGACGGCGTGGGCGAGGAGGGCGACCGGTGGCCGCATGTCCTCGTCGGCGGCCAGCGGGATCAAGGGGTCCGCCTCGGGTGGCCCTTCGATCAGCACGACCCGCGGCCGGGCCGCGTCGAGTGCCGCGCGCACCGCCCGCGCCGACCCCGGCCCGTGGTGACGCACTCCGAGCAGCAGCGGCTCCGTCCCCGCTTCCCCGCCGCTGCGGCCCCTGCGGTCGACCGTCACACCGTCCCCCTCGCCTCCGCGTCCGTCGCACGCCGCCGTCCGGCCGCCGGCCTCTCCGGCCGGGACGTCACGCGCTCACCTCCCGGCAGGCGCGGTAGAAGTCCTTCCAGCCGTCCCGCTCGCGGACGACCGTCTCCAGGTACTCCTGCCAGACGACACGGTCGGCCGCCGGATCGCGGACGACGGCGCCGAGCAGTCCGGCGGCGACGTCGCCCGGCCGCAGCACGCCGTCGCCGAAGTGGGCGGCCAGGGCGAGGCCGTGGGTGACGACGGAGATGGCCTCGGCGGTGGACAGCGTGCCGCTGGGCGACTTCAGCCTGGTGCGTCCGTCGGCCGTCACCCCGTTCCTCAGTTCGCGGAAGACGGTCACGACGCGGCGGATCTCGTCGATGCCCTCCGGCACGGCCGGCAGGTCGAGGGAGCGGCCGATCTGCTCGACGCGGCGCGTGACGATGTCGACCTCGGCCTCGGCGCTCTCCGGCAGCGGCAGCACCACGGTGTTGAAGCGGCGGCGCAGGGCGCTGGACAGGTCGTTGACTCCGCGGTCGCGGTCGTTGGCCGTGGCGATCAGGTTGAAACCGCGGACCGCCTGCACCTCCTGGCCCAGCTCCGGTATCGGCAGCGTCTTCTCCGACAGGATGGTGATGAGCGTGTCCTGCACATCGGCCGGGATGCGGGTCAGCTCCTCCACCCGGGCGGTCCTCCCTTCCGCCATCGCCCGCATGACCGGGCTGGGCACGAGGGCGTCGCGGCTGGGGCCGTGGGCGAGCAGCTGCGCGTAGTTCCAGCCGTAGCGGATCGCCTCCTCCGGGGTGCCGGCGGTGCCCTGCACCAGCAGGGTGGAGTCGCCGCTGACCGCCGCGGCCAGGTGCTCGGAGACCCAGGTCTTCGCGGTGCCGGGCACGCCGAGCAGGAGCAGGGCCCGGTCGGTGGCGAGCGTGCTGACGGCGACCTCGACGATCCGCCGCGGGCCGACGTACTTCGGTGTGATCACCGTGCCGTCCGGCAGGGTGCCGCCGAGCAGGTACGTCGCCACGGCCCACGGTGACAGCTTCCAGCGGGCGGGGCGCGGCCGGTCGTCCCGCGCGGCCAGCGCGGCCAGTTCCGCGGCGAAGGCGTGCTCGGCGTGCGGCCTCAGCTCCTGTGTGCCGGACACGCCGACGGGGACGGTGGCGGGGTCCGCGGGCGCGGGCACGGCCCCGTTCCGGCTCGGGTCGACGGGCGTCGGTTCTACGGAGACAGGCATGGCTGAGTCCCCCTCCAGCTCGGCCGGTTCGGATCTGGCCTCCACGGTGCACCACACCACTGACAATCGCTCTGACCTGCGGAAACGCACGGGCACGGCCGATTGTCAGTGGTGGGTTCTACCTTCGATGGCATGACTCAGCAGGGGGTGCGCTGGACAGCGGACCAGGTGCTGGCACTGGCACCTGACGACGCGTCACGCAAGGCGGGCGGCAGGCTCGGGGCGGCCGGCCCGTGGTCCGGGGTGGGCAGTTCCGGCGAGGGGATGGTGTGGGGGCTGTGCGAGGGAAGCGGCGGCACGCCGTACCGGACGGTCGTCGATGTCGCGGGCGCCTCCGGCCCGGCGTACGGGTGCAGTTGCCCGAGCCGCAAGGTCCCGTGCAAGCACGCGCTCGGGCTGCTGCTGCTCTGGGCGGGTGAAGAGAGCGGTGGAGAAAGGGGCGAAGAGGGCGGCCGGGAGGACGCGGTGCCGCGGGGGCGTCCGCCGGAGTGGGCGGAGCAGTGGCTCGCGGCGCGGCGCGGACCCGCGGAGCGGGAGCGGCCGGCGCACGCGTCCGGTACCGCCTCCCCGCCCGCCGGCTCACAGGCGGCACGGCGCAGGGCGGAGCGGCGGGCCGAGCGCGTCACCGCCGGGGTGACGGAGCTGGAACAGCGGCTGGCGGACCTCCTGCGCGAGGGCCTCGCCGGTGCCCGGCAGGCCGGGTACGGGCTGTGGGAGGAGACCGCGGCCCGCATGGTCGACGCGCAGGCGCCCGGCCTGGCCGCCCGCGTCCGCGAGGTGGCGGCGGTCCCGTCCTCCGGCTCCGGCTGGCCGGCGCGCCTGCTGGAGGAGTGCGCCCTCCTCCATCTCCTCGGCCGGGCCTGGCTGCACCGGGAGGACCTGCCGGACGGCCTGGCGGCGACGGTCCGCTCACGCATCGGCCTGCCCGCCTCGCCGGACGGCCCGCCGGTCCGCGACCACTGGCTGGTCCTCGCCCAGTACGACACCGCGGACAGCCGCCTGACGACCCGCCGCATCTGGCTGTACGGCGCCCGGACGGAGCGCACCGCGCTGCTCCTCTCCTACGGCGCGGCCGGCCGCGCTCCCGACCTTACGCTGCCGGCCGGGCTCGCCGTGGAGGCGGAGGTGACCGCGTACCCGGGCTCCGGGCAGGGGCGGGTGGCGCTCGGCGAGCGGTTCGCGCCACCCGCGCCCACGGCGATACGCCCACCGGGCCTGACCACCTCGCAAGCGGCCGCCCGCTACGGCGAGGCCCTGCGCGACGATCCCTGGCTGGACTCGGTGCCGGTGACCCTGGACCGGGTGGTGCCGGTCCCGGACGGCGACTCGTGGCAGCTGGCGGACACCGACGCGGACACGGCCCTGCCGCTCACGGCCACGGCCCGCGGCCGGCCCGGCCTGTGGCGCCTGGTCGCCCTCTCGGGCGGCACACCCGTCAAGGTCTTCGGCGAGCTCGGCCACCGGGGCTTCACCCCGCTGACGGCCTGGCCCGCGGACGAGGGCGCCGCCGTACCCCTGTGCTGAGCCCGATCGGAAAGGAACCGCATGACCAGGACACCCCCTCCTGCCGATGCCCCCGCCCCGGGTGCCTGGGAGGAACTCGTCACCGCGGCCCTGCTCGGGACGGAGCGGCGCACTCCCCCCGGTTGCGCGCCGGGCGGCGAGGCACCGGCGGCGCTGCTGGACGCCGCGGCCGTGGAGACCCTCCGCAGACGCGCCGGCCTGCGCCCGGCACCGGCCACGGACCGCCCGGAACCGGCACCCGCCGACCCCCGCCCCGCGCTGCCCGCCGCGGCCGCCCGCCGCCTCGCCCTGCTGCTGGCCGACCGCCCGGCCACGGCCGGCCGGGGCGCCGCACCAGACCTGAGGGAGCTGCTGCCCCAGTGGCTCGCGGCGGCCAACGCGCGCGGCTTCGCGGCGCCCCCGCAGGCGCTGCCCGCCCTGCTGGACGCGGCCCGGGGACGTACGGACCTGCGCCCGGCGGTACTGCGGTTCGCCGGCCCGCGCGCCCGCTGGCTGGCCCGGCTGAACCCGGACTGGCGGTTCGCCCTGCGCGCGGCCGACGGGGCGAGCGCGCTCGCCCGTTCCGGTGACCCGGCCAGGAGGCGCGAGCTGTGGCAGGAGGGTTTGTTCGCCGAGCGTGTCGCCCTGCTGTCGTCCCTGCGCTCCCGCGACCCGGCCGCCGCACGCGACCTGCTCGCCTCGACCTGGGCGACGGAACGGGCCGAGGACCGCCTGATGTTCCTCGACTCGCTCCGCACCGGTCTGGGCCCCGACGACGAACCGTTCCTGGAGCAGGCCCTCACCGACCGCAGCCGCAACGTGCGGACGACGGCGGCGGAACTGCTGTCCGCCCTGCCCGAGTCGGCCCTCGCCGCCCGTATGGCGGCCCGGGCGGCGTCCTGCGTGGCCCTCGACCGCACCCGGGACGCACCGGCGATCACCGTGGAGGCGCCGCACGAGTGCGACGCGGGCATGGAGCGGGACGGCGTCCTCCCCACGCCGCCCGCGGGCCGCGGCGAACGTTCCTGGTGGTTCGGCCAGCTGGTGGAGGCGGCACCGCTGAGGACCTGGCCCGCGCGGCTCGGCGGACGCACCCCCCGCGAGATCGTCGCCCTCCCGGTGGCGGACGACTGGCAGGACGACCTGCACGCGGCATGGTGCCGGGCGGCCGTACGCCAGCGCGACGCCGCGTGGGCCCGGGCGCTCCTCGGCGCGCCCACGGCACCGGAGGCCGGCGGCCCGGGAGCGGTGTCCCTGGCCGAACGCGCCAAGCTGCTCGGCACTCTGACCGCCGGTGAACGGGCCGAGTGGGTCGCCGGTTTCATCGCGACGCACGGCCTGTCCGAGGCGTTCCAGCTGCTCGGGGTGTGCGCGGTGCCGTGGGCCGCGCCCCTCGGACGCGCGGTGGTCGACGCGCTCGAGATCGCCCGTGACGCCGGGAGCTACCCGTGGAGCTTCAGCGGCGTCATGGGGCTGGCCGAGCGCTGCCTCGACCCCGCCGAGGCAAGCCGCCTCGACGGCCTCCTCGCCCGGCCCGACGAGCCGGAGGACGCGTCACCGGGGGCGGGCGGGTACTGGGCGGAGTCCTTCCAGCGCCTGGTCACGACCTTGCGCTTGCGCGCGGAGATGGCCGCCGAGCTGACATGACCGCGCCCCGCGCCCCGGCCGATCACTGTCTGCCGATGCCCCGGCCGACCGCCACACGCCGACGCCCGCCCGACCGACCGCTGCACGCCGACGCCCGACCGACCGCTGCACGCCGACGCCCGACCGACCGCTGCACGCCGACGCCCGGCCGACCGCTGCACGCCGACGCCCGGCCGACCACCGCATACCGATGCCGCGGCCGCTCACCGCCCGCCTACGCCCCGGCCGGCTGCCCCACGTTCGCCCGCACCCAGTCCACGATCGACGCCGTCGTCGCGCCGGGAGTAAAAATCTCCGCGACACCCTTCTCCTTCAGCGGCGGGATGTCCGCCTCCGGAATGATGCCGCCGCCGAAGACCAGGATGTCCGCCGCGTCCCGCTCCTTGAGCAGATCGATCACGGCGGCGAAGAGCGTGTTGTGCGCGCCGGAGAGGATGGACAGCCCGATCGCGTCGGCGTCCTCCTGGATCGCGGTGTCGACGATCTGCTCGGGCGTCTGGTGAAGCCCGGTGTAGATGACCTCCATACCGGCGTCGCGCAGCGCACGCGCGATCACCTTGGCCCCGCGGTCATGGCCGTCGAGCCCCGGCTTGGCCACCACCACGCGGATCGGACCGGTTGCCACACCCATCACTGCCTCCATGAAGCGACTCGTCCATCCCTGCCGGCACGCGCACACGATCCGCCGTACCGGCATGTGCACACGTACCCGGTGCACGCACCCTGCCCGGCACCCCGCACATCACCGCCCGGCGAAGTGAACGAACGTTATCGCCAGCATCGCGCAACCGGCAGTTTCGCGGTGGATACCGAGGGGGAAATCACACGGTGGGACATGTTCGTCGCGCACAGTTCCCGGTTCCCCCGGCCGCCCCCGGCGCACCCACCCGCGGCGGAGGAGCCACGGCGGAACCGCGCGCGAGGAGAGCCGCGACGCGGCGCCACGGCGCATCCACACCGGTCACCGAGCCATTTCCCTCCCTCACACCTCAGCAGAACCACCTGGCGCTTGTGTCACACCTCTCCACGAGGGCACACGGGGAACAGAGGCGTTCCCGCGTGCCGACAGGAGGTCGGCCATGAAAGTCACCAGAGCAGCACAGCCCTTCATCCCGCTCTGCCGGCGCCTCCTGCCCTTTCCGTCGATCGCACCGGTCAGGCTGCCAGGGGCGTCCGTGGCCTTCCTGAAGGCGACCGTCCTGGAGATCGCGATTCTCACGGGGCACCTCATCCTGTACCCCTCCGGCATCACCCAAGAGCGCCGGCCCGATCCCGGCAAGCTCCCGGACACCCCGCGCGCGCCCCGCGCGCCGGACCCCGCGAACGGCCCCGCGCACCCCGCCGCGCCCAGTCCACCCAGCCTGTGCGACACGGCCGACACGCCCGAGACGCCCGAGACGGCCGAGATAACCGAGACATCCGAGACGACCGAGAAAACAGGGAAAGCAGGGAAGACAGAGAGAGCAGGGAAGACAGAGAGAGCGGGGAAAACAGGAAAAGCCGATGAAGCGGGGAAAGCCGGGGCGGCGGAAAAACCCCGGATGTCCGGCGCACCGCCGTCCGGCACGTCCCGTCTCCCCCTCCGGACCAGGCCACCGGTCGTCCTCCTGCACGGTTTCATCGACAACCGCTCGGTCTTCGTCCTGCTGCGCCGCAGCCTGGCCCAGCACGGCACGCGCCAGATCGTCTCGCTGAACTACTCTCCGCTGACCTGCGACATACGCACCGCGGCCGAGCTGCTCGGCCGCCACGTCGAGGAGCTGTGCGACCGCACCGGCAGCGGGCGGATCGACATCGTCGGGCACAGTCTCGGCGGCCTGATCGCGCGGTACTACGTGCAGCGGCTCGGCGGCGACAGCCGCGTCCGGACGCTCGTGACCCTCGGTACACCGCACTCCGGCACCCGGGTCGCGCCCTTGGCCGACGCGCACCCCATCGTGCGCCAGATGCGCCCCGGCTCCTCGGTGATCGAGGAGCTGGCCGGCCCCGCACCCGGCTGCCGGACGCACTTCGTCAGCTTCTGGAGCGACCTCGACCGCCTGATGGTCCCGCTGGAGACGGCCCGCCTCGACCACCCCGACCTGACCGCGCGGAACGTGCGGGTGAGCGGCATCGGCCACCTGGCGCTGCCCGTGCACCCGGCCGTCGCGACCGGCATCCGGCAGGCTCTCGACACACCCCCGGCGGACACCGGATCCGACGACCACACCGGCGGCCTGACCGTCGCCTGACACCCCGCCGACCCCTCGCCGCATCGAACAGAGGTCGAACGCAGCACCGAGCCCGTGCCCGCCGTCCCCCGAATCACGGCCGAATGCCCGTTTCCTGCGCGCGCGAAACCTGGCGAAGATTGTCGCGCCCGCGTACCGCCGGGTACAGTCGCCGCACTGCTCTCGCAGCCCCTGTTGTCGAGGCGAAAGAGAAGTTGGTGAACGACCGTCACCCGTCGGGGACCATGACCACCCCGGCCCCGGCTTCCGACGCCGACCCGGCGCACTACGCGCCGTACGGCACGCAGGAAGCCCAGTACGGCGACTTCACCACGTACGGCGACTACGACGCCACCGGTTTTGCCGCCGGCGGCCCCGCCGACGCGGGCTACGAAGCGGACCCCCTCTTCGGAAGTCTCCCGGCCCAGAACACGGGCTCGTACGACACCACCGGAACCTACGACACCTCAGGCACGTACGACACCACCCAGTGGTCCACGGGCGGCCACCAGGCCGTGCACTACGACGCCTACGCGGACCGGCAGCACACCTCCTACGACACCGGTGCCTATGACACGGCCGCGTGGGCGGCCGGGCACCAGCACCTGGGTGCGATCCCGCCGCAGGCCACGGGCAACGACACCAGCGGCCAGTGGGACACCGGTGCGTGGCACCAGCCGGACCAGTCCGGCAACCCCGCCGACCGCACCCAGCAGTGGGAATGGGGCACGCAGGTTTTCGACACCGGCGCCTACGACGCCACGCAGTGGAACACGGACGCCACGAACGCCGCTCCCCACCCGCCCACGGGCGACGCACACGCCGTACACCCAGAGCCCCATGAGCCCCTGGAGCACCATGAGCTCCTAGAGCACCACGAGCGGCAGACGCACGCGGAGCACCCCGAGCAGCGGACAGCGGTCCCGCACGAGCAGCAGGCGGAGACCCCGTCCGATCAGCAGCCGGCCGCGGCCTTCGCGCAGTTCGCCCCCGGGGGTCCCGCCGCGGCCGACGACGAGACAGCCGCCACGGGTGAACTGCCCGCCGTCGGCCTGCTCCTCGACGGCCAGGAGGAGACCACTCCGGACCCCGCCTCCCGCACGTCCTCCCGCGGCGGTGGGCGTTCCCGCCGCCGCCAGCCCGCCAAGCGCTCCGCCCTGCTGACCGTCGCGGTGCCCTCGGCGTGCGTGATGGGTGTCGCCGGCATCGCCGCCGCCTCCGTCGGCACGCTGGGCGGCGGAGGCGACGCCAAGGACACCACCGCCTCCGCGGCGGACGTCCAGCCGGTGAAGCCGTCCACCGCCAACAGCAAACTGGACACCCAGATCGCGAGCCTGTCCGCCGGCGCCGACGATTTCGCCGACCGGGCCAGCCGGGCCCAGGAGCGCATCGACCTCAGGGCCCAGCAGGAGGCAGAGAAGAGGCGGGCGGCGGAGGAGGCGGCCCGCAAGGAGCGGCTGCGGCCGAAGTTCGCCCTGCCGGTCGCCCAGCACGGGCTCAGCGCCTACTACGGACAGTCCGGCATCAACTGGATGTCCATGCACACCGGCATCGACTTCCCCGTCGCCTACGGCACGACGGTGATGGCCGCGACCGACGGCACGGTCCGCACCCAGTGGAACAGCGCCTACGGCAACATGATGATCGTGACCGCGAAGGACGGCACGGAGACGTGGTACTGCCACCTCTCCAGCTACCGGGTCCCCTCCGGTTCGGCCGTGAAGGCCGGCGACCCGATCGCGTACTCCGGCAACTCGGGCAACTCCACCGGCCCGCACCTGCACTTCGAGGTGCGGCCCGCGGGCGGGGCGGCGCACGACCCGCTGACGTGGCTGCGCAGCCACGGCCTCGACCCGTCGTAGATCCGGGCGCCGTGCCCCCGCCCGCCGGCGACGGCGGGAGCACGGCTCGCTCCCCGGGGCTTCCCGGTCAGCCGCCGCTTCCCCGGCCTCCCGGAACTCCCCCGGTCTCCCGGAGGAGTTCCCCGCCCCTCAGAGCTTCTCGACCGGCGCGTACCGCAGCAGCAGCCGCTTCGGCTTGGCGTCCCCGAAGTCGATCGTCGCCTCGGCGTTCGCCCCCGTGCCCTTGACCGCGACCACGGTGCCGAGCCCGAACTGGTCGTGGGTGACCCGGTCGCCGACCGCCAGCGCCACCCCCGGCTTCTCCGACGCCCGGCGCGTGGCGAAACCGGACGCGCCCGCCGCCGACGAACGGGACCGGGACGACGACAGCGACGCCGCGATGCCCGAGGCCGGCCCGGAGGACACGGGCGCGGTCGCGCCGGTCCGCCTCCACTCCAGGTGGGCCGCCGGGATCTCCTCCAGGAAGCGCGAGGGCGGGTTGTACGACGGCTGCCCCCACGCGCTGCGCATCGTGGACCGCGTCAGGTACAGCCGCTCCCGCGCGCGCGTGATGCCGACGTACGCCAGGCGCCGCTCCTCCTCCAGCTCCTTGGTCTGGCCGAGGGCGCGCATGTGCGGGAAGACGCCGTCCTCCATGCCGGTGAGGAAGACGACGGGGAACTCCAGGCCCTTGGCGGTGTGCAGCGTCATCAGCGTGACGACGCCGTCGCCGTCCTCCTCGTCGGGGATCTGGTCGGAGTCGGCGACGAGCGCGACCTGCTCCAGGAAGTCGGACAGCGTCCCCGACTCGCCTTCGCCGCGCTCCTGCTCGAACTCCAGCGCCACGGCGGCGAGTTCCTGGAGGTTCTCGATCCGGGTCTCGTCCTGCGGGTCGGTGGATGCCTGGAGCTCGGCCAGGTAGCCGGTGCGCTCCAGGACCGCCTCCAGCACGGTCGCCGGACCCGCGCCGGACTCGACGATCGTACGGAGGTCCTCCATCAGCGTGTTGAACCGCTTGACGGCGTTCGTGGAGCGCGCGGCCATGCCGTACGCCTCGTCCACGCGCTTGAGCGCCTGCGGGAAGCTGATCTTCTCCCGCTGGGCGAGGGCGTCGATCATCGCTTCGGCGCGCTCGCCGATGCCGCGCTTGGGCACATTGAGGATGCGGCGCAGCGGCACGGAGTCCTCGGGGTTGGCGAGGACCCGCAGGTAGGCCAGGACGTCCCGGACCTCCTTGCGCTCGTAGAAGCGGACGCCGCCGACGACCTTGTAGGGCAGGCCGACGCGGATGAAGACTTCCTCGAAGACACGGGACTGGGCGTTGGTGCGGTAGAAGACGGCGACGTCGCCGGCCTTGGCCTCGCCCGCGTCGGTGAGACGGTCGATCTCGTCGGCGACGAACTGCGCCTCGTCGTGCTCGGTGTCGGCGACGTACCCGGTGATCCGCGCGCCCGCGCCGGCGTTGGTCCACAGGTTCTTGGGGCGGCGGGACTCGTTGCGCTCGATGACGGCGTTGGCCGCGCTCAGGATCGTCTGGGTGGAGCGGTAGTTCTGCTCCAGCAGGATCGTCGTCGCGTCCGGGTAGTCCTCCTCGAACTGGAGGATGTTGCGGATGGTCGCGCCGCGGAAGGCGTAGATCGACTGGTCGGCGTCGCCGACGACGCACAGCTCGGCGGGCGGGACGTCGCCCTCGCCCCCGGGGGCGTCCGCGCCGTGGACGCCGGGGCCGACGAGCTCCCGGACCAGGGCGTACTGCGCGTGGTTGGTGTCCTGGTACTCGTCGACCAGGACGTGCCGGAAACGGCGGCGGTAGTGCTCGGCGACGTCCGGGAAGGCGCGGAGCAGGTTGACCGTCGTCATGATCAGGTCGTCGAAGTCGAGGGCGTTGGCCTCGCGCAGCCGTGACTGGTAGAGGGCGTAGGCCTGGGCGAGGGTCTTCTCGAAGCCGTCGGCGGCCCGGGCGGCGAAGTCCTCCTCGTCGATCAGCTCGTTCTTGAGGTTGCTGATCTTGGCACTGAAGGACTTGGGCGGGAACCGCTTCGGGTCGAGGTCCAGGTCACGGCAGACCAGGGCCATCAGGCGCTTGGAGTCGGCCGCGTCGTAGATCGAGAACGACGACGTGAAGCCGAGCCTCTTGCTCTCCCGGCGCAGGATGCGCACGCACGCGCTGTGGAAGGTCATCACCCACATGGCGTTCGCGCGCGGGCCGACGAGCTGCTCGACGCGCTCCTTCATCTCGCCCGCGGCCTTGTTGGTGAAGGTGATCGCGAGGATCTGGCCCGGGTGGACGCCCCGCTCGGCCAGCAGGTGGGCGATGCGGTGGGTGAGCACGCGCGTCTTGCCGGAACCGGCGCCGGCGACGATGAGCAGCGGGGAGCCGGAGTGCACGACGGCGGCGCGCTGGTTGTCGTTGAGCCCCTGGAGGAGCGCGGCGGAGTCCACCGGCGGGCGCGGGGCGCCGTCCCGGTAGTACGCGTCCTGCTCCGGCGGCACGTCGAACTTCCCCCCGAACAGGTCGTCCGGAACCGGCTCCGGTACGTGATCGTCCTCGGGCGGCGGCGGGGGTTCTTCCTCGTGCCCGCGCGGGGCCTGGAGTTCCGCCAGGAAGCTGTCGTCAAAGAGGCTGCTCATCGCTCTCCGAGTCTAGGGCGCCCCGCCGACAACCGGCCGCCGTCCCGGGAACATCCCCGCTCCGCCCGTCCGCCCTCCCGCCGCGCGGTCCCCCGTCCACGGGCCCGGAAGAGGAGCCTCCGGGCCGCTCTCCCGCCCCCTGAGACCTTGGTCACGCCGCGGGCTCCGGGGCGGGGCACGGCGCCGGGTGAGGCACCGCGCGCCCGGCCCGGTGTGCCGGCCCGGACCGGGGCAGTCGGGCGTTTTCGCCGTGCACGCGCGCGTGGCCCGCCTCCGGCAGGCGCCCGGCTGCCTAGCATCGCCCCATGTCCGGCACCTCCCCCCTGCGCGCCTGGTGGGTGCAGCGCCCGCCGGCGGCCGGTGCCGCCGTGATGGCGACCGGCATCGTGTCGGTCGGGCTGCATCTGACGGGGCACGAGTTCCTGTCCCGTCTCGCGCTGGTCCTGGCCTGCGCCGCCTGGCTCGGGCTGGCCGTGAACTTCGGCTTCCTGCTGCTGCGCGAGCGGGCGCAGTGGGTGGCGCGGGCGGGGACGCCGGGCGCGCTCACCGCCGTCGCCGCCACGACCGTGCTCGGCACCCGCTTCGCCCAGCTCGGCTGGCGGTCCACGGCGCAGGCGCTGCTGGCGCTGGCCGCGGTGCTGTGGCCGGGGCTGCTCTGCCTGGTCGTACGGCACTGGGGGCGGCACATGCCCGGGGCGGTGTTCCTCGGCTGCGTGGCCACGCAGGGCCTCGCCGTGCTCGGCGCGACGCTGGCCCCCCTCTCCTCGGCGGCCTGGCTCGCGTACGCGGCCCTGGTGCTGTTCTGGCTGGGGCTCGTCCTCTACCTCGTCGCCCTGGTCCGTTTCGATCCGCGGCAGGTGGCGGTGGGTGCCGGGGACCACTGGATCGCGGCCGGCGCGCTCGCCATCTCGGCGCTCGCGGGGGCCAGGCTGCTGGCCGCCTCGAACACTGATCTGAACCTGTGGAACGACGACGACACCGGCGTCCTGCGCACCGTGTCCGTCGTGCTGCTCGTGCTCGACATGGCCTGGTACGCCGTCCTCCTCGCCGCCGAGCTGGTGTGGCCGCGGATCCGTTACGACGTGCGCCGCTGGGCGACCGTCTTCCCGATGGGCATGACGGCGGCGGCGACGCTGTCCGTCGCCGCCGCCGTCGACGTCCCGTGGCTGGACGGGCCCGGCCGGGTACTGCTGTGGCTCGCGGTGGCCGCGTGGCTGGCGGTCGCCGCGGGCGCGGTCGCGTCCGCGCGGGACGGGCTGCGGTCGCCCGCCGCCGAGGACACGGTCAGGTCCACAGCACGGCGATGAAGACGTTCGCCATGGTCAGCAGCCCGACCAGCCCGAACAGGCCCTTGTCCACCCGCTCCTCGTCCCGCTTCACATAGACCAGGCCGAGAATCACGATCAGCAGGGCCAGCTTCACGCCGATCTTGATGTTGTCGACCGGCTGGTCGTCGGCCTGGTTGAGGCCGACCAGGATCACCCCGGTGACCAGCATCGTCAGCGCGCCGTGCAGCATCGCGGGGCCGAAGCGCGCCGCGCCCTGGCCCATCGCCTTCATCTGGGTCAGGAAGCCGCCGAGCAGCGCCGCGATGCCGATGATGTGCAGGCCGACGAAGAGGTGGATGAGTACGTCCATGAGGCCGGAGCCTAATCCCGGGCGCGGACACCACCCGACACCGGCCCGCCACCGGCCCACCCCCGGTCCGCCACCGCCGAGAGGGTCCGGCGGCGGCCCGCTCCCCCGTATCCGTCGCCGCCGGACCGGCCGACCGCCGGTACGTCCGCTCGCCCGGCCTCCGGGCCGGCGGCACCGGCCTCCCGGCGGACGTACGACCCGTACGGAAAGGACGTGGAGTCAGTGGCAGCGCACCGCAGGTCCCGGCAGCGCGCGGCGGGCGGTGGCACGGCCCGGATCGCCGCCACGATCGTCCTCACGGGCGCGGCGACCGCGGCCGGCCTGGACGGGACCGGGTACGCCGAGCCGGACCGGACCGGCGCGGGTCCGGGCCGAGGTGGACGAGCTGTACCGGGAGGCGGAGGTCGCCACCGAGAAGTACAACGGCGCGAAGGAGAGGGCGCGGGAGGCCGGACGGCGGCTGGCAGCGCTGCAGGACGCCGCGGCACGCCGGCAGGAACGGCTCAACGCGGCGCGCAGGGCCCTGGGGACGGCCGCGGCGGCGCAGTGCCGCGGCGGCGGCCTCGATCCCGCGCTGCAGCTCGTCCTGTCCGAAGACCCCGACGGCTACCTCCGGGGAGCGGCGCCGGCCGAACGGGCGGGCAGCAGGCAGGCGGCCGCCGTCGCGCGCGTACGCGAGCACCTGGGGGAGATCGAGCGGCTGCGCGGGGCCGCCCGCGTGGAGGTGGCCGGGCTGCGGTCGCGGCAGGCGGAGCTGGAACGTCACCGCACCACGATCACCGGGAAGCTGGACGCGGCCCGCCGGCTGCTGTCGGAGCTGCCGGCCGGGAAGGGCGCACGGCCCGGCGCAGGAACGGGCCGGGCCCCCCGCTCGTCACCGGGCGCCGGGGAGGGCGGGCCGGCACCCGCATCGGTGCGGGCGCCCGGCTCCCGGGCCGCGGCGGCCGTCGCCTACGCCCACCGGAAGATCGGCAGCCCTTACGTCTGGGGCGCGACCGGACCGGACGCCTTCGACTGCTCGGGCCTCGTCCAGGCGGCGTACCGCGCGGCCGGCGTCTTTCTGCCCCGCACGACCTACGCCCAGATCGGCGCCGGCCGCCGCGTCTCCCGCTCCGGACTCCTCCCGGGCGACCTGGTGTTCTTCTACTCCGGCATCAGCCACGTCGGCATCTACGTGGGCGGCGGCCGGATGATCCACGCCCCCAGCCCTTCGGCCCCGGTCCGGACGGCCCCCATCGACCGGATGCCGTTCGCCGGGGCGACGCGGGTCGTGTGACCGGTCCGGCCGCGGCGGTCACACCAGCCGCCGGGCCGTCGCCCAGCGGGTCAGCTCGTGGCGGTTGGACAGCTGGAGCTTCCTGAGGACCGCCGACACGTGGGACTCGACCGTCTTCACGGAGATGAACAGCTGCTTGGCGATCTCCTTGTACGCGTATCCGCGGGCGATGAGCCGCAGCACCTCGCGTTCCCGCTGGGTGAGGCGGTCGAGGTCCTCGTCGACCGGCGGGGCGTCGGTCGAGGCGAAGGCGTCCAGGACGAAGCCGGCCAGGCGCGGGGAGAAGACCGCGTCGCCCTCCTGCACACGGAAGATGGAGTCGACCAGGTCCGAGCCCGTGATCGTCTTGGTCACGTACCCGCGGGCACCGCCGCGGATCACGCCGATCACGTCCTCCGCCGCGTCCGAGACGGACAGGGCGAGGAACCGGACCGGCCGCTCGGTGTCGGCCGTCAACGCCGCGCAACGGCGCAGCACTTCGACACCGCCGCCGCCCGGCAGGTGCACATCGAGGAGGACCACCTCGGGCCGGGTCGCGGTGATGACCGTGACCGCCTGGTCGACGTCGGCGGCCTCGCCGACGACCTCGACACCGGTCTCCTCGGTCCGGCCGATCTCGGCCTGCACTCCCGTACGGAACATGCGGTGGTCGTCGACGAGGACGACGCGCACATGGCGCCCGCCCGCGCCGCCCGCCGTCCCGTTCGCCTCGGTCGGGTCGCTCATGACGTCTTCTCCGCCCTCTCCATCTCCAGCTCGACCTCCGTGCCGCCGCCCGGCACCGCGCGCAGCCGCGCCGTACCGCCGTTGCGCTCCATGCGGCCGATGATCGATTCTCTGACACCCATGCGGTCGGCGGGTATCGAGTCGAGATCGAAGCCGGGGCCGCGGTCCCGGACGGACACGAAGACCGTACTGCCCTCGACTTCGGCGTAGACCTGAACGGCGCCGCCCTCGCCACCGTACTTGGCGGCGTTCACCATCGCTTCGCGCGCGGCTTGCATCTGTGCGCCGATCCTCTCGTCCAGCGGGCAGTCGCCGACCACGACGACCTCCAGGGGGACACCGTGCTTGTCCTCCACCTCGGCGGCGTTGCGCCGCACGGCGTCGGCGAGGGTGGTGGGCTCGTCGGCCTCGTCCTTGCCGTTGCCCTCGGGGTTGTAGAGCCAGGCGCGCAGGTCGCGCTCCTGGGCCCGGGCCAGGCGGCGCACCTCGCCCGGGTTGTCGGCGTTGCGCTGGATCAGGGTCAGGGTGTGCAGCACGGAGTCGTGGACGTGGGCGGCGACCTCGGCGCGCTCCTGGGCGCGGATGCGCATCAGCCGCTCCTCGGAGAGGTCCTGGGTCATGCGCACCAGATAGGGGCCGGCGAGGAGCGTGATGCCGACCAGGACTGCGAGGGCGGCCTGCAGGACGGAACCGAGGTGGGCGGCGGAGCCCTGCAGGACGAACATGCCGGAGACACCGGCCGCGACCAGCAGCACGCCCGCCACGGCCCGCAGCAGGGTGACCGTGCGCCGCTTGCGTCCGACCTCCATCCAGCGGGCCCGGCGGGCGTTGTCCGCCTGGCGCCAGACGAGGGCGACGCCCGCGCCGACGAGCACGGCAGGCCAGAGGTAGGCCTTGGCGCCGCCGCCGACGTTGACGTTGCCCACGAAGACCATGGCCACGACGACCATGAGGAGGAGGGCGACGATCTGGCCCCTGTCCGGTTTGCGGGCGACGAGTCTGCGGCGGCCGTCCGGCGAGGTCTCGGCCGTCACCAGGGACGGCGGCTTCCTCGCCTCGACGCCGCCGACCCCCAGCGGGACGAAGAACCAGAACGCGGCGTACAGCAGCGCACCCAGGCCGTCGGCCATGAACAGGCCGACGAAGACGAGCCGTACCCAGATCACGGGCAGCCCGAGGTGCCCGGCGATCCCCCGCGCCACGCCACCCAGCCAGCGTCCGTCGCTGCTGCGGTAGAGCTTGCGCGGCGGCCGCGGTTCGTCGAGTGGCGCTGCTGCGGCTTCCGGCATGCCAACGATGGTCACACGGCCGCATGCCCCGGGCATCAGGGTCCGCCCCGGAGACTCCCCTGATCTTCGGCGCGGCGGCGCTCGCGCTCCGTCCCTGCCCGCCCTCAGGGCCGATTTCAGGGTCCGGCCAGGGTCGTTCCCGCTCCCGCCGCCCCGCCGCGCCCGTCACCATGGACCCATGACCGATCACGAGCACGCCCCGACGAGTCCGGGACCCGGCTCCGGCCCGCGCTCCCGGCCGGCCGGCGGGCCGCAGGACACCGCGCCCGCCGGGCCCGGGTCACCCCGGGCGTTCCGGCGCGACCCGCGGTTCAAGATGCTCGCCGGCGTGTGCTCCGGGCTGGGGCGGCAGTACGACATGGACCCGGTGATCTTCCGGATCACCCTGGCGGTGCTCTCCGCGACCGGCGGCCTCGGCCTCGTCTTCTACGGCTTCGCCTGGCTCTTCGTCCCCTCCGACGACGAGGACGAGAACGAGGTGCGCAAGCTGCTGACCGGCCGGGTCGACGGTCAGGCACTGGCAGCCGTGCTGTTCGCGCTGGTCGGCTGCGGTGTGTTCCTGACAATGCTGCACAACGGCGGGGTGCTGACGTTCGCCGTCGTCCTCTCCCTCCTCCTGGCGGGCGCCGGGTACTGGTCACGGCAGCGCGGCGCCGCGGGCCCGGACCCCCTCGCCGCCCAGGCCGCCGCCGACGCCCCGCCGGAGCCCCAGGCGCCCCCCGTCTCCCTCACCTACCCGTCCTGGTGGCGCGACCCCATCGTCAAGGACGGCACGCACACCGGCGGCACGGGATACCTGTGGGGCCCCGGGGACTCCCACGCCCCCGACCTCGCGGCAGTCACCGACGTCCGCCTCACCGGCCACGGAACCGGCCGGGAAGGCATACGGGCCCGGCGCCCCCGGCCGCCCGAGCCGCACGGCCCGCGCTGGATCGGCGGCTGGGTCTTCCTGCTCGCCCTGCTCGCCGGCGGTCTCGGCACACGGCTGGCCTGGGAGGATCACCCCCTCGGCACCAGTCTCCAGACCGGCCTGTCCTGCGCGCTCGTCGTCTTCGGCCTCGGCATCGCCGTCAGCGCCTTCCTCGGCCGTACAGGGGCCGGATCGATCTTCCTGGCGATCGTCACGGCGGTCCTGCTGACCGGTGCGGCGGCCCTGCCCGAGAACATCGGGACCCACTGGACGCACACCAGATGGACCCCCGCCACGTCGGCCGACGTCCGCCCCGCGTACGACGTGGGGGCCGGCGTCGGCACTCTGGACCTGTCCCGCCTCCGCGTCGCCGACGGGCAGACGGTGACCACACGGGCCGACGTGGGCGTGGGCCGGATACGCGTGGTCGTGCCCCAGGACGTGACCGTACGGCTGAGCATCGACGTGGGAGTGGGTGACATCCAGTTGCCGGGCGACAACCGGAAGGACGTGGACGTGGCTCCGGGCAAGCACAAGGAGGTGATCCTGTCCCCCGCCCCGGGCGGCGGGGACACCGGCACACTCGACCTCGACCTCGGTGTCGGTGTGGGACAGGCGGAGGTGAGCCGTGCTGCGTCATGAGTTCCAGCCCGGAAGGCTGATCGCCGGTGTCTTCCTGGTCCTGGCGGGCGTCATCCACGCCGGGGACGCGGGCGGCCTCTGGCAGACCCCGTGGTTCGCGCCCCTCCCCGTCATCGTCGGCGGCCTCTGCCTGGCCGGCGCCACCGCCGCACTGACCCGGAACAGACGCCGCCGCGCGGCCCGCGCCGGCACCGACGCGCCCCCGTCGCGCTGACCACGCCCTACTGGTGCCCGCCGGCCCGACGCCGCGCGACGTCCACCGACAGCAGCGGCGCCCCCGCGAGGACGAGAGGAATCCACGCCATGAGATACGGGAGGTCGTTGCCGTAGTAGTACGGGTCCGAGGCCCAGCTCACGGTCAGCCACAGGCTGAGGGAGATCAGCGCCCCTCCGAGCGCGGCCAGACGCGCGAACAGCCCGAGCAGCGTCCCGATGCCGACGGCCAGTTCCCCGAAGGCGATGGCGTACCCGAACCCCACCGGGCTCTTCAGGGACAGATCGACCAAGGCGGGGATGGCCGAGGAGTCCCGGACCGCCCGCATCATCTCACCGACGGAACCGGCACCCGCGTCCTTCATGAAGGAGCTGTCGGTGAGTTTGTCCAGGCCCGCGTAGAGGAAGGTGACGCCCAGGAAGACCCGCAGGGGAAGCAGGGCGTACCGGGTGGCTCTGTCACGCCAGTCTCCGCCGCCACCGGGGTGAGCCGTGTGCGTGTCCGTACGCATTCCGTGAGTCATCGCTGCCAGCCGCCTCTCGCCCGCGCGTGCCCAGACTTCCCCACCAGACCATACGTACGACCCGCGGACCACGTTTCCTTCCCGAACGGGGCCCTTTCCTCCTCCCTCGTCGCCCGGCGCCGGGGTGACCACCGGGTATCGCGCAGCCCGGCGCTGACGAGGTACCGCCCGCGGCCGGGCGGCCTCCCCGTTGGACGGAGCCGCGGTCGCCCGCGGCGGAAGGGACGTGCCGAGGGTGTCCGCCCACAGCGGTTGGCGCGTCGACCCGGGCCCCTCTTCGACCGACCGATTCCGCGCCGTTCCGAGGACAGCCCCCGACGCGGCCCGACCCACCCCACCCATCACGAGCAGGCGCTACGCGCACACCCGCCGAACCCGCACATACGCTGCAGGCACCCCCGTCCAGCCGCACAGCCACGCCGCAGGCGCTCCCGCCCAGCCGGCGCAGCGCCCCGCAGGCGCCCCCGCCCAGCCGGCTCAGCGCCCCGCAGGCGCCCCCGCCCAGCCGGCGCAGCACTCCGCCCCGCCGCCGGAGGCCCCGTCACTCCACCACGTCGATCACGTACCGGTTCGTCTCCACCCCCGCCACCGTCACCACCTGCACCTCCACCCGCCCCGGCTCCACATCCGCCGGCACCGGCACGGTCAGCAGCGTGTCCGTGGGGTTGCGGAACCCTCCGGTCACCGGCACCAGCGGCACATGGACGTTCACCGCCCCGATGCGGACCACCATCCGCGACAGGCGATCCGCCCGCTCCGCCCCCGGTGGCACGAAACCCGCCCCCCGGATCTCGATGTCGTCGCCGGTGCGCACGGCCGCGTCCAGGTCACCGACCTCCCGTGCCCGCACGACCGACAGGATCACCGGCCGCCCACCCTCGGCGTACTTCCCGGCCAGGTAGGTCGCCGCCGACACCAGCACCACCACCGCCAGCCCCCACGGCAGGTCCGGCAACCGGTCCGGCCGCCGCACCAGCCGCACCGCCGCGAACGTCAGGGCGACGGCGCTGATCACGACGTACTGGATGTCGGCGAAGGCCCCCCGCCCCGAGTCGTCCGTCAGCAGATCGGCGGCCCGCGGCCGGTCCGCCCGTACCTTCTGCAGTCTCTGCCCCAGCACTCGCAGCGTCACCACCCGCCGCACCAGCACGGCGACCCCGCACACCACCGCCAGCACGGTCACCACTCCGGCTCCCCGGGCAAGAGCGAGACCGGAGACCAACACGTCCCGCTCACCACGCCCCGGAGCCATCGCCAAGCGCCCGGCCAGTACGAGCACCGCGTAGGCGACGAACAGCACCCACGCCGCCGCGACGGCACGCGACGTGGACAGCCGGTTGTCCTCGCCGATCACCGGCGCCAGCGCACCGCCCCACGCCCGGTGGAACCACGACGCCGCTGTCAGCGCACCGGCCACGACCAGCGCCGCGGCCAGCCCGGCGGTGCGCGCCGCCGTCCATCCGGCCTCGATCGCGGTGAGCGCCTGCGCGAGCAGCAGCAGGACGACCGCCGCCCACACCACACCGACCGTCCGGCGCCACAGGCCCGCCAGCCGGACTTCTCCTTCGACCCGGCCGCGCTCGGCGACGAGTTCGGCGGCCTGGGTCAGCTCCTCGGAGATCCACTGCCGGGAGGCCGGGGCCGAGTGCGCCACGGCGGCCGGGAGCCCCCGTCCGGCAGCGAACTCCTCCCGCTTGACGAGCAGGTCGGCCACCGCCCGCCGATGCCCTTCACGAGCCCCGAGCGGACAGTCCCCGCAGGTGCAGCCACCCCCATGAACACCCGCACCCGTGCCGCACCCCGCACCGGCCCCCGCATCGGCCCTCGCACCGCCCGGCCCAGCCTCCCGCACCACCACGCCCGACGCCCGCCTTCCCCACGCCCTTCACACACCGCTGCGCACCCCACGCGGCACACAACTCCCGTGTGCCGAGGACGAATTGTGCACCAGGTCACCCACCCCGCGCCCCGTTCCCGGCCCGCTCTGGCCAGCACGGGTGAGCCATGACCGGCCCCGTTGACCCGAGAACCTGACGCCCTGAGAACCTGACGCCCCGAGAAGCTGGACACCCCGAGAAGCTGGGCACCCCGAGAAGCCGACGCAAAGAAGACAGAAGATGTCGGCTTTCTTCGGCACCCTCACCGTATGGCTGAAAAAAGCTGGAACACCTTCGCCACCGCCGAGCCCGCGCTGGCCGCCACCGTGGAAGCGCGCTTCGGCGCCCACACCCACCACGTCCTCGCGACCCTGCGCAAGGACGGCTCGCCGCGCACCAGCGGGCTGGAGGTGCGCTTCCTGGACGGCGAGCTGTGGCTCGCCATGATGCCGAACTCGCTGAAGGCCCTCGACCTGCGCCGCGATCCGCGCTTCGCGCTGCAGGCGAACCCGGGCGAAGGCACCGGCATGGGCGGCGGCGACGTCAGGATCAGCGGGCGGGCGATCGAGGTCGACGATCCGCAGACGAAGGCCGGGTACGCGAAAGAGGTGGAACCGCCGCAGCCGTTCCACCTCTTCCGCACCGAGCTGACGGAGGTCACGCGGACCTACGTCGAGGACGACACGTACCTCGTCGTCCAGGTCTGGAAGCCCGGTGAGCCCTTGCGCACCGTCAAGCGCACGTAGCAGGGAGGGCTCACTCCCACTCGATCGTCCCCGGCGGCTTCGACGTCACGTCGAGGACGACCCGGTTGACGTCCTTGACCTCGTTGGTGATCCGGGTGGAGATCCGGGCGAGGACGTCGTACGGCAGGCGCGACCAGTCGGCCGTCATGGCGTCCTCGGAGGAGACCGGGCGCAGGACGATCGGGTGGCCGTAGGTCCGGCCGTCGCCCTGGACGCCGACGGAGCGGACGTCCGCGAGCAGGACCACCGGGCACTGCCAGATGTCACGGTCGAGGCCGGCCGCCGTCAGCTCCTCGCGGGCGATGGCGTCGGCCTCGCGGAGCAGGTCCAGCCGCTCCTTGGTGACCTCGCCGACGATCCGGATGCCGAGGCCCGGGCCCGGGAACGGCTGGCGCTGGACGATCTCCTCCGGCAGGCCGAGCTCCTTGCCGACCATCCGGACCTCGTCCTTGAACAGCTTGCGCAGCGGCTCGATCAGCTTGAACTCGAGGTCCTCGGGCAGACCGCCGACGTTGTGGTGGGACTTGATGTTGGCGGTGCCGGTGCCACCGCCGGACTCGACCACGTCGGGGTAGAGGGTGCCCTGGACGAGGAACTCCACCGCCGGGCCCTCGTCCGCGATGATCTCGGCCTGGGCCTGCTCGAAGACCCGGATGAACTCCCGGCCGATGATCTTCCGCTTCTCCTCGGGGTCGGTGACCCCCTTGAGCGCGTCCAGGAACCGCTCGCTCGCGTCCACGACCTTGAGCTGCACGCCGGTCGCGGCGACGAAGTCCTTCTCGACCTGCTCGGTCTCGCCCTTGCGCATCAGGCCGTGGTCGACGTAGACGCAGGTCAGCTGGGAGCCGATGGCCTTCTGGACCAAGGCCGCGGCGACGGCGGAGTCCACACCGCCGGACAGGCCGCAGATGGCGCGCTTGTCGCCGACCAGCTCGCGGATCGCGGCGACCTGCTCCTCGATGACGTTGCCGGTGGTCCAGTTCGGCCGGAGGCCGGCGCCCCGGTACAGGAAGTGCTCCAGCACCTGCTGCCCGTGCGTGGAGTGCATCACCTCGGGGTGGTACTGGACGCCGTAGAGCTTCTTCTCGTCGTTCTCGAACGCGGCGACCGGGACGACGTCCGTGGAGGCGGTGACGGCGAAGCCCTCGGGGGCGGCGGAGCAGGCGTCGCCGTGCGACATCCACACGGCCTGCTCCTCCGGGGTGCCCTCGAAGAGCGTGGAGGACGACTTCGCCACGTGCAGGTCGGTCCGGCCGTACTCGCGGGCGCCGGTGTTGTCGACCTGGCCGCCCAGCGACTGCGCCATCAGCTGGAAGCCGTAGCACATGCCGAAGACGGGGACACCGGCCTCGAACAGGGAGCGGTCGACGGTGGGGGCGCCCGGCTCGTAGACGGACGAGGGGCCACCGGAGAGGATGATGGCCGCCGGGTTCTTGGCGAGCATCTCCTCGACCGGCATGGTGCTCGGCACGATCTCGCTGTAGACCCGGGCCTCGCGGACGCGACGGGCGATGAGCTGGGCGTACTGCGCGCCGAAGTCGACGACCAGAACGGTGTCGGGAGCGGCGCTGGCAGCGGGAGTCGCTGATGACACAGGGTGCCTTCCGGCGGTTTGGGCGGGGGTCTTCATCACCAATTCTAACGGGGTGGGCGCAGGAGACCTTCCCGTCACCCGCGTCTCACCATGCGGCCCCCGTTGGACTCCCCCGCGGCACACGGCATACTGGCCGCATGCTCACGCACCAGACCTTCGTCTTTACCTATGGCATCCGGCCCGCCGGCTGCCATGGTCGTGCTGCTTGAGCAACTGACAAGCGACTTCCCAGGCGCCCCGGGCCGACAAGGCCCGGGGCGCCTGTCGTTCTCCGGGTCCTGTCGCTCCGGGGCGGCCCCACCCCTCGACGAGGAGCCGACATGACGACCGTCACCACCACAGCCCCGACCCCGACCGCCACCACCACAGCCCCGGCCCCGACCGTCACCACCACAGCCCCGGCCCCGACCGTCACCACCACAGCCGCGCCCCCGACCGCGACCCCCGCCACGGCCCCCGCGGAGCCCCCCGCCGCGACCGCCGAGAACCGGACCGCGGGCCGGACCGCGGGCCGGACCGCAGACGGCGCCGCAGACGGCACCGCCGACCGCACCGCCGACCGCACCGGCGCCCGCACCCCCGAGGCCGCCGACGTGATCGCCGGTGCCCGTGAGCGCATCGACGCCCTCGACGACCGGATCATCGGCCTGGTCCAGGAGCGGATGGCGGTCTCCGCCGTCATCCAGGAGGCCCGGATCACCTCCGGCGGCCGGCGGGTGAACCTCTCCCGCGAGATGGAGGTCCTCGGCCACTACCGGGACGCGCTGGGCAAGCCGGGCACGGCCCTCGCGATGACGCTGCTGGAGCTGTGCCGCGGTCGCATCTGAGTTCGGGACCGTTCTCACCCGTACGGCGCGTGACCGCGGCCGGAGCCGTTTCGTTGGTCCGGGTGTCCGTGCCAGCCAGGGGCGGGCCCGAGTAGAACCACGCGTGGCTCACTGGAGCGATGAGACGCACGGATCGTGCTGTGCGTCGTGGGACCTCGCTCCAGGAAGGTGACCGGACGGCAGGGGACAGCAGCCCGGTCACCCAAGAGAACGGCCGGCCCCGGGGACGCCCGGGGCCGGCCGGCGGAAAACGTCCAGGACCGTACCGAACGGCCGCGCCGGAACCGGCCACCGTCCGTGCGCCGAGCCGGCGCCGCAGCAGCGGTCCGAACACCCAGGACAAGAACACGCAGGACAAGCGGCGCACCCCCCGGCGCCGCTCCCGGGGCACCGGCGCCGCCCTGACGCCGGTGCCGACCGATGAAGGGCCCCGCGACTCCGCCCCGCGGGGCCCTTCCCCTTGCCCACATCTCCTCCACTCCCCCACCTGGTGACGCAGGTCACATAAAAATTGTGTGAGTGCGGGGACAACCCTTCACCGGCCTCGCCGATCAAACCTGCTGACTCAAGGGCCACACCGCGCCCCACGCGCGGAGGCCTCCCTCAGCTCTCGTACTGCGACGCCGCAGTGCGCCCGACTTCCCGAGGTCTTCATGAAGCTTCGTCGCGCCATGGCAGCAGCCGCCGCCACGGCAGTGATAGCCCCGGTGGCGCTGCTCGCTGCACCGGCTGCGTACGCCACCGGGGACACGCCGTCCGCCTCGCCGAGCGCCGGCACGAGCGAGTCGTCGGCGCCGTCCGGCGACACCAGCACGTCCCCGGCCCCGTCGGAGTCGGCGAGCGAGAGCACGTCCACGCCGAGCGACACCCCGACCTCGCCGTCCCCGTCGGGGTCGGCGAGCGAGAGCACGCCCGCGCCCAGCGGCTCCGCCACCGAGTCCACCCCGGCTCCGTCCACCTCCGCGCCCGAGGAGACCGAGACCCCCGAGCCCGAGCCCTCCATCTGTGAGGACTCCAAGGTCGACGTCAACATGACGGGCCTGCCCGGCAAGATCGCGGCGGGCAGCGGCTGGCACAAGTTCTCGCTGAACGTCTTCAACAACTCCGACTCCGACCTGGAGGACCTGGACTACTTCGCGGGCGCTTCCCCGGACGAGTTCGGTGAGGAGCTGTTCTCCAGCAAGCAGGTCCAGCTGCAGGCCTGGGACCCCGAGGCCGAGATCTGGCAGGACCTCAACGAGGGCGGCGAAGCCGTCGGTTACGTGGGCTACACCCCCACGCTCGAGGCCGGCTACGAGGTCGACATCCCGATGCGCCTCAACGTGACGTCCAAGGCCCCGGTCGGCGCCGGCTTCACGCTCGGCGCGACCATCTACGGCGACACCGACGGCCAGTGCACCGGCTTCGGCGACGTCGCCTACAAGTTCCAGATCGTGGCCGCGGGCACGAACACCGAGGGCACCAAGCCGACCGAGGGCGGCAGGGCTCCGGTCGCGCCGAACAAGCCCGCCGGCACCACCGCCCCCAACGCGCCCAAGGTCACCGGCACCCTCGCCGAGACCGGCTCCAGCTCGGCTCTGCCGATGATCGGCCTCGTCGGCGGTATCGCCGTCGTCGCCGGTGCCGGTGCCGTGTTCGTGGTGCGGCGGCGCAAGACGGGTGCCGAGGCGTAAGGCCCGGCGTCGAGGCGTAAGACCCGTTGCCAGGGCTCGCCCTGGCCCGGCATGACCGGAGGACCTGCGCTCGGAGGGGGGCGCAGGTCCTTCGTCGTACCGGACACCGGGACGGCCGTCCGCCGCCGGGACGGCCGCCTACTTCTTCGGCGGCACCGCCGGGATGCCGAGGAACGGCAGCCGCAGCGCCCCGAATGCGCCCGCCGGGACCGCCGGGGACTTCGGCTCGACCGGGTTCACACGCTCGTACGCCGCGCCCTGCGCCGGGCGGGGGTCGGGCTCGCCCTTGTTGGGCCAGTACGCCATCGCCCGCTCCGCCTGGGCCGTGATGGTCAGGGACGGGTTCACGCCCAGGTTCGCGGAGACGGCCGCGCCGTCGACGACCGAGATGCCGGGGTGGCCGTACAGGCGGTGGTAGGGGTCGATCACGCCGGTCTCGCGGGAGGCGCCGATCGGGCAGCCGCCGAGGAAGTGGGCGGTGAGCGGGGTGCCCATCAGCTCGCCGATGTTGGAGCCCGGGAAGCCGTTGATCTCGGCGGCGAGGGCCGAGGCGCCCTCGGTCGCGGCCTTGATCTGCTTGGGGTTGGGCGAGCCGTGGCCCTGCCGGGCGGTGAGCAGTCCCTTGCCGACGCCCGCCGGTTTCAGATACGTCGTCAGGGAGTTGTCCAGCGACTGCATCACCAGGCCGATGATGGTCCGCTCCGACCAGCGGCGGTTGGACAGCGACCGCAGGACCTGCACCGGATGCTTGGCCGCACGGCCGAGGAAGCCCAGGACACGGGTGCGGTCCTTGCCGTCGGCCGCGTAGGGGACCTGGAGGATGGACAGGCTGCCCATCGAGTTGGAGCCCTTGCCGTAGCGGACCGGCTCGATGTGGGTGTTCTCGTCCGGGTGGATGGAGGACGTGATGGCGACCCCGCGGGTGAAGTCGGCCTTCGGCTCGCCGGTGGCCTTCCGGTAGCGCCGGTCGTCGGTCAGGGCGCCGACCAGGGCCTCGGAGTTGGTGCGGGTCAGTTCGCCCAGCCGGTCGGATATGTGCGGCAGCAGGCCGGTCGCCTTCATGCGGTGCAGGAGGGTCTGGGTGCCGTAGGTGCCGGCGGCGAGGACGACCCGGCGGGCCCGGAACACCCGGCCTCCGGCGCCCTTCCTCCTGCGGTCGGTGGGGAGCGTGGCGACCGCGTAGCCGCCGCGGGAGTCGCCCGTGACGGACACGACCGTCGTCATGGGGTGGACGACCGCGCCCGCCTTCTCGGCGAGGTAGAGGTAGTTTTCGTTCAGGGTGTTCTTCGCGCCGTGCCGGCAGCCGGTCATGCACGAGCCGCACTCGCTGCACGCCCGGCGGGCCGGTCCCGCCCCGCCGAAGTACGGGTCGGGCACCTGCTGTCCGGGCCTGGCCCTCACCGTGCCGTCGGCGTCCTCGCCGTCGCCGAAGAAGACGCCGACCGGCGCCAGGTGGAAGGTGTCACCGACGCCCATCCGCTCGGCGGCGGCCTTCAGGTGCACGTCGGACGGGGTCATCGTCGGGTTGAGGCGGACGCCGAGCATGCGCCGCGCCTGGTCGTAGTACGGCTTCAGCTCCTCCTCCCAGTCGGTGATGTCCCGCCACTGGGGGTCCTCGAAGAAGGGCTTCGGAGGGACGTAGAGGGTATTGGCGTAGTTGAGGGAGCCGCCGCCCACGCCCGCGCCCGCCAGGACCATGACGTTCCCGAGCAGGTGGATGCGCTGGAGGCCGTACATGCCGAGCCTGGGGGCCCACAGGTAGTTCTTCAGGTCCCAGGAGGTCTTCGGCAGGGTGGCGGGGGTGAAGCGGCGGCCCGCCTCCAGCACGCCGACGCGGTAGCCCTTCTCGGTGAGGCGGAGCGCCGAGACCGAGCCGCCGAAGCCGGAGCCGACGACGATGACGTCGTAGTCGTACCCGTCGTGGTCGTCGTGAGCGTCGTACCCGCCGTCGTGCGCTTCGTGCGCGTCGTGCCCGTCGTGCGCGTCGTGCGCTTCGTGCGCGTCGTGCGCCTCGTCCGCCTCGTGCGCCTCGTGCCCGTCGTGCGCATCGTGGGCGTCGTGGGCGTCGTGCGCGTCGTGGGCGTCGTGGGCGTCGTCGGGCCGGCTGTCGTCCTGGTGGTGCGCGGAGTTCTCCTGTGACACGTGCTCTCCTCGTCGAGAACGGTTCGGGGACGGCGCGCGCCGTGTCCGCGCCGGTCGGCTCCCGGCGGAAGCCGAGCGGCTCCTAGCGGAAGCGGAACGCCTTCATCAGGCGCAGGCTCCGGCTCATGAACGCCGCGTACTGCTCGTCGTCCATGCCGAGCGAGGGGGCCATCGGCAGCAGCCGCTGGTGGGCGACCGTCTGGGCCTCGGTGTACTTGAGGATGCCGTCGGAGCCGTGCCGGCGGCCGAGACCGGAGTCCTTCATGCCGCCCATCGGCGACTGGGCGCTGCCGTAGGCGGGCGCGTAGCCCTCGTTGATGTTGACGGTGCCGGTGCGCAGGCGGGCGGCGATCTCCCGGCCGCGGCGGGCGTCGGTGGTCCACACGGAGGAGTTCAGGCCGTAGGGCGTGGAGTTGGCGCGCTCGACCGCCTCCTCCTCGGTGGTGAAGCGGTAGACCGACACGACCGGGCCGAAGGTCTCCTCGGCGCACACGGCCATGGGTTCGGTGACGCCGTCGAGGATGGTCGGCTCGTAGAAGTAGGGGCCGATGTCCGGGCGGGCGGTCCCGCCGGTGACGACCGTCGCGCCCTTGGCCACGGCGTCCGCGACGTGCCGTTCGACGGCTTCCAGCTGGCGGGCGCCGGCCAGCGACCCCATGTCGGCGCCGTAGGCCAGCGCGCCGCCCAGCCGCATCGCGCGCGTGCGCGCGGCGAAGCGCTCCAGGAAGGCGTCCGCGACCGACGCGTGGACGTACAGGCGCTCGATGGAGATGCAGAGCTGCCCGGCGGAGGAGAAGCAGGCGCGGACGGCGCCCGCCGCCGCCTTCTCGATGTCGGCGTCCTCCAGGACCAGCATGGCGTTCTTGCCGCCGAGTTCGAGGGAGACGCCGACCAGGCGGGCGGCGGCGCGCTCGGCGACCTCGCGGCCGGTGCGGGTGGAGCCGGTGAAGGAGACGTAGTCGGCGTGGCGGACGACCTCGGGGCCGATCACCGGGCCGTCGCCGAGGACGACCTGGAAGACCTCGGCGGGCAGTCCGGCCTCGATGAGCAGGTCACGGGCCCACAGCGCGGTCAGGCAGGTCTCCGTGTCCGGCTTCATCACCACCGCGTTGCCCGCGACGAAGGCCGGCAGCGCGTCGCCGACGGACAGCTCCAGGGGGTAGTTCCAGGGGGCGATCTGGCCGACGACCCCGCGCGGGTGGCGCAGTTCGGTGACCTTGGTCAGGCCCGGTACGGCGCCGGCGTGCCGCCTCGGCCGCAGGTAGGCGGCGGCCCGGCGACCGTAGTGCCGGGCGGCGACGGCGACGGCCTGCACCTCCTCGTGGGCGTGCAGACGGGCCTTGCCGGTCTCCAGCTGGATCAGGTCGAGCACCTCGGCCTGGCGCTCCAGCACCAGGTCGTGGAAGCGCAGCAGGACGGCCGCGCGCTGCCGTACGGGGGTCTGCGCCCAGACGGACTGGGCGGCGCGGGCCAGTTCGTACGCCCGGGCCACGTCCTCGGGCGTCGACTCGGGCAGGTCGGCCAGCTTCTCGCCGGTGAGCGGGGTGTGGTTGGCGGTGCGTCCGGAGCCGGTGACGCCCTTGGTGAGCTGGGCGACCAGCTCGGGGGTGACCACGTCGGCGGCGGTGCGGGCGCCCGCCGGGGCGGGGGCGAGGGGATTGGTGCCGGTCTTCTCCGGGGCCTGCGCGTCGGTCATGAGCCGCAGGGTATGCGGCGGGGAACGGTTTGTGTACCCGTCGGTAACGGGGATTCACGGAGCGCTCACACTCCGCCAGCGTTCGCTGGCAAAAACGCGCTGATCAGGTCGTCGGCGGTCCCTTTCGGCCGGTCACGCGCCGCTGTCCGGGGGCGCGAGCGCCGTCTCGCCGCCCTCACCGCCTTCACCGTCCTCGCCGTCTCGCCGCCCTCGCCGCCTCCCTCCTGCCCCCTACCCCCTGCCCTCTGCCCCCTGCCTCCCTGTCGCGCGGGACGCCGGGGTGCGTCTCCTCCTACTCGTACGCGTCCGCCCCCGGCGACACGGTCACCGTGACCGTCGACGTGGAGACGGTCGGAGCCGGAACCGGAACCGGAGCCGAGGACGAGCCCTCGGGCCGGGGCGCGGACGAGGCCGAGGGCCGGTTCGCGGACGGGTCCGGGGACCGGTTCGCCGACCGGGCCGGGGGCAGGGGAGCCGGCGGCACCGCGGACGGGGGTGCCGACGAGGTCGGCGGTCCGGCCGACGGAGTCCGCGGGGCGGGGCTGGTCGGCGTACCGTCCCCGGCGCCTTCCCGGTCGGCGAGCAGCGCCGCCGCCGAGATCCCCGCGCCCGCGGTGGCGGCCACCAGCAACGCCGCCATGAGCGCGCTCCGGGCCGAGCGGCGCGGGTCCGCGGTGCCGGCGGGCGGCACCGCACGGCCGGTCTCCAGGAAGGCCCGCAGCATCCCCTCCGCCCGCGCCGCGTCCAGCCGCCGGTCCGGGTCGCGTTCGAGCAGGCCCTGGACGACGGGGAGGAGGGGCCCGGCCTGCGCCGGCGGCCGGATCTCCGCGGAGACGACGGCGTGCAGGACGCCGCCCAGCGAGTCGCGGTGGAACGGGGAGGTGCCGCTGAGGGCCGCGCACAGCAGCGCGCCCAGCGACCACAGGTCGGACTCGGGCCCGGTCCGGACGCCGGACATCCGCTCGGGGGCGGTGTACTCGGGCGAGCCGACCAGCGTGCCGTTCTCGGTGAGCGTGCTGGTGCCCGCGACGTGGGCGACGCCGAAGTCGGTGAGGACGACCCGGCCGTCCTCGGCGATCAGCACGTTGGAGGGCTTCACGTCACGGTGCAGCACCCCGGCCGCGTGCGCGGTGCGCAGGGCGCCGAGCAGGGCGACGCCGATGCGGGCCGCCTCCCGCACGTCGACCGGGCCGTGCGCGGCGACGCGGTCGGCGAGCGAACCCCCGTCGACCAGTTCCATGACGATGTAGGGCCGCTGGTCGTGCTCGACGACGTCGTGGACGACGATGACGTTCGGGTGGCTCAGCTGGGCGACCGCGCGGGCCTCCCGCAGGGTGCGCTCGCGCCGGCGCCGGGCCTGGGCCGCGGAGAGGGTGTCGTCGAAGGGGAGTTCCTTGACGGCGACCTGTCGTCCGAGCAGCTGGTCGGTGGCCCGCCACACGACGCCCATGCCACCGCGCCCGAGCCGGTCCTGAAGCCGGTAACGGCCCGCGATGAGACGCCCGCTCTCCCGCTCGGTCACCATGCGGCCATGATGCCCCACCGGACGCAACGGCTCCGGGACACTGGAGCAAGGGTGGCCGACAACCGACGGCCACCGGTGGTCAGGCGGTCTTCTCCCGCCAGCTCTGCAGCACCGTCCGGAACCGCCGGAGCGTGGCCGCCCGGTCCTCGGCCGGCGAGGACATGTAGAGGGCGTACTCGACGCCGTCCCGGGACAGGTACGTCTCCTCGACGGCGCAGCGCGGTCCCGGGAAGGAGGTGTCCTTGGCCAGGGCGGTCCACGTGTACTCCCACCGGGAGGCGGCGCGGTCGCGGTAGAGGCCCTTCTCCAGGGTGACGCGGCGGTAGTCGACCAGCCGCTGGAGCTGCTGCTCCAGGTCGAGCTGGTGGTCGTACGGGGTGTCGAAGTCGGGCGAGGTGTCGACGGCGATGCGCAGGAAGTGGTCGCCGCCGTCGGGGGTGTAGTCGATCTGCGTCAGACCGCCGTCGGTGACGAATTCCTTCCGCTCCCAGCCCCGGGGGAGGGAGAGGCTGAAACCCGCCGGGTCGTCATGGCGGACCCAGCCGGCCGGAACGGCTCCTCCCGGTTCCGGGGCGGTCGTGGGTGTGATGACCGGAGCGGCGGACGCGCCGGTGTGCGGGCGCTCGCCCGCGACCTCCTCGTGCAGCAGCACGGCCGTACCGCCGCCGGCGAGCGCGGCGAGGACGGCCACGAGGACGAGGGTGCGCCGACGGCGCCGGGGGCGGGCGGGAGCGGTGACGGCCGTCGGTTGCACGGGGGTCGCCGTCAGGCCGGTCCCCGCCGAGCCGGTCCCCGTCGGACCGACCGCCGCCGGACCGACCGCCGCCGGACCGACCGCCGCCGCGTACGGCGTCGCATACGGCGTCGCGGCTGCGGTCGCGGCCGTCCCCGGCCCCGGATGCCCCGGCCCCGGATACCGGTCCGTACCGGCGTGTCCGCCCCCTCGGCCACCGTCACCCGCGGTGCCCACTGCGCCCGTTGCACCCGCTGTGTCCGTTGCGCCCGCTGCTCCCCCGCCGTCCGCGCCCCTTCCGGGACCCACCCGGCCGTCACGGGCGTACGGCCGTCCGCCGCGGTCCCCGTACCGCTCCGTCGCCACGTACGCCTGCGCGGCGTCCGGCCGCCGTCCCTCCGCCGCCTCCGCCAGCATCTGTTCCGCCGCCTCGGCGCCGGGACGCAGGGCCGGATCCTTGCGGAGCAGCGCACTGATGACGGGCGCGAGCGAACCGGCGTACCGCGGCGCGTCGGCCTCCTCCTGGACCACCGCCTGCATGGTGGACAGCGGCGAGGCCCGGCGGAACGGCGATCTGCCCTCCACCGCCGTGTACAGCGTCGCGCCGAGCGCCCACAGGTCGGAGGCGGGCCCGGGATCGTGGCCGCGGATCCGCTCGGGCGCCAGGTAGTCGACCGAGCCGACGACCTCCCCGGTGCGGGTGATGGTGCTGTCGCCCTCGATCTGCGCGATGCCGAAGTCGGTGAGCAGGACGCGCCCGTCGTGGCCGAGGAGTACGTTGCCGGGCTTGATGTCGCGGTGCAGCACCCCGGCGGCGTGCGCGGCGCGCAGGGCGCGCAGCACCCACAGGCCGATCCGGGCCGCCTCCCGCGGCTCGACGCGGCCCTCCTCCTTGACCGCGTCGGCGAGCGAGCGGCCCTCGACGAGTTCCATCACGATCCACGGCCGGCCGTCGTGTTCGAGTACGTCGTGCACGGTGACGACGGCGGAGTGGTTGATCCGCGCGGCTGCGCGCGCCTCGGCCCGGGTCCGCGCCAGCAGCACCGCCTGGTCGCTGTCGGACACGTAGAGCGCGGCGGTCAGCTCCTTGATCGCCACGGTCCGGTGCAGCACCTCGTCGTGGGCGCGCCACACGCGGCCCATGCCGCCGCGGCCGATGGAGTCGCCGAGCCGGTAGCGGCCCGCCAGGAGCCGCCCCTGTATCTGATTCACGTTGCCCCGCAATGGTCTTGACAGGGGCAGCGTAAGGACCGGCCCACGTACGGGGAACCGGCGGGGTGCTCTCAAGACCGCACTGTGACAGTTGTCGCTTCCGGAGACGGTGGTGAACCGGTCCGCCGATTACGCCCTCTGAACGCTCGTCAGCCCGGGTACGCGTACGTCGCCGCGGCCTGCTCGTACAGCCGTGTCACCTCGTCCCGCTCGGCCTCCGGGCCGCGTACCTGCACCACGTGGTACCGCCCGTCGATCAGCAGGGCGAGGTTGCGCACGTACAGCTCGCGGCCCTGGGCGTCGGTCCAGGTGAACTGCCCCTCGGCCATGGTCCGTCCGCCCACCTCGATGCGCTTCAGCCCGGTGGAGGTGGCCCAGCTGGAGTCGCGGTAAGGCTGCAACTCGCGTTCGCTGTCGCGCTGGTAGGCCATCGGGTCGCTGCCGTAGTCCCGCGCGCTGTCCCGGCCCGGTACGACGAGCAGCTCGAAGTCGCCGCGGGAGTACACGACCTGGCCGGGGCCGCCTGCGGGTGCGCGGTTCCAGCCGTCGGCGACGGCGACGCGGAAGCCCTCCGGGTCCTTGCGCAGGGTGAAGCCGTCGGCGGCCTTCGGGCCGGTGGTCTGCGCCTCGGTGGACGCCGCCGACTCCACGGGGCCGTCGCCGCGCCCGGAGCCCTCCCGGCCGGACGGCGGCTCGCCGCTCGCGTCCGGGGACGGCGGGGGCGCCTGGCTCGCCTCGCCGGCGGCACCGGTGCGGTCCCGCGCCGGTCCGGCGCCGTCCGTGCCGGCCTTGGGCATGAACAGCATCGCGTAGGCGATCGCCGCGGCCATGCCGAGCAGGACCAGCACCAGCAGGAGGCGGCCGAGGCTGCGCGGGGAACGGGACTCCTCCCTGGCCCGCTTGTGCCGCCCGTGGTGCGCGGGCAGCCCGGCCCGCCGCCGGCGCACCAGCTCGCCCCGGCGGCGTACGACGGGCAGCCGGCCGGTGTCGGCGGGCGGGGCGGCGACGATGTGCAGCCCGGCGTCCGGCTCGGGCGCGGAACGCACCAGCGAGCGGAGCCAGCCGCTCAGTTCCTCGAAGTCGATGCGTTCGGTGGGGTCCTGGCGCAGCAGCGACTCCACGACCGGCCGGAGCGCCCCGCACTCCTCGGCGAACGCCGGCGGCTCCGCGCACACCATCTGCACCAGCTCGGCGGTGGACTCCTCCGGATAGGGCGCGTGCCCCTGCACGGCCCGGAAGAGCAGGGCGCCCAGTGCCCACAGGTCGGTGGCGGGGCCGATGGGCGGCGCCAGCCGCCAGTTCTCGTGCACGGGCCCGGCCTGCTCGGGGGCCCAGCGCTCGGTGACGGGGCCGACCACCGCCATCCGCGTCTGCCGGGCCCGCTCGGCCGCGAGCGCGGTGGCGGGGCCGCGGCGCGCGGGGGCCGCGGCGGCGGGGCCGTCCCAGCCGCCGGGGTGCGGGGCGGCGGGACGGTCGGCGGGGGCCTGCCCACCGCCCGTCGTACGGGGTGCGGCGCCGTGCCAGGAGCTCGTCCCGACGCCGTAGGGGTCGGTTATCCGGCCCGGCGCGGAACCGGCCTCGGGGGCGGTCCCGGGGGCGGGGCGGGCGCCGGGGACCGGCTGGGCCGCGCCGTTGGCGTACGACGCCGGACGCGCGCCCGGCAGAGGGCTCGCGCCGGACGCGGGGTGCGGGTCACGCGCGAGGTGCGGGCCGGACCCGGGGAGCCCGTCGGGGGCCGGGCGGGCGCCGGGCAGGGCCGCCCGGCCGTTCTGCGCCTCCTGGACCCGGGCCGCCGCGCGCGCCCCGGCGCGGTAGGCGGCGATCGCCCCGGCCCGGGCAGCCCGGACGTCCCCACTGGTGCCCGACGGGCCGGGCACCTGCCCGGCGGGGCCCCCGTGGGCCCGCTCCGCGCCGGGAACCGGCGCCCCTCCGGCGGCCCGCGCCCGGATGGCGGCCCGACGGGCGGCCTCGGGATCGGCGGGCGCGCCACCGGTGCCGCCGGGAACACCCGGACCACCGGGACCACCAAAAGCACCAAGGCCACCGGGACCATCAGGCCCACCGGAACCATCAGGCCCACCGGAACCACCAAAGCCACCGGGACCATCAGACCCACCGGAACCACCAAAGCCACCAGCGCCACCGAGGCCGACAGACCCCCCGGCCCCACCGACGGCACCCCCGTCTCCGGGCCCCTCGCCTCCGGACCCTTCGCCCGCCTCCCCCTCCGGCACGGGAACCGGGTCATACCCGCACAGCGCCTCCTCCGCCGCGCCGACCGCGAGACCGGTCAGCATCACCCGGCCGTCGTCGCAGACGAGCACCGTACGGGCGGTGATGTTGCGGTGCACCCAGCCGTGGCCGTGCAGGACCCGCAGCGCCATGAGGACGTCGGAGGCGACCTCGGCCGCCCGGTACGGCGTCAGCGGCTGCTCGGCGAGGAGCGCCGCCAGCGGCCGGGCGGCGACGAGTTCGCTGACGACCCACAGCGAGCCGTCCTCGGCGAACACGTCGAAGACCTGGTCGAGCCGCGGATGGTCGGGGATGCGGGCCGCGGCCTGCGCGGCCTCGACGGCGCGCCGCACCAGGGGATCGGCGGGGCGCCGCGGACCGCCCCGCCCGGCGGGCGGCCGGCCGCCGGGGCGCCGCGCGCCGCCGTCCCGGGCCGTGAAGCCGTCGGGGAGCCCCTCGGCGTCGAGCACCTCCGCCTCGACGACCTCCGGCAACGGCACCTGCCGGATGAGGACTTCCTGCCCGCTGTAGGTGTCGAAGGCGCGGGTCTCGGTGAGTTCGTACTCGTCGGACGGCGGCAGCGGCAGGCGATAGCGGTCGGCGAGCACTCGGCCCGCGTAGTCGTCCACGTTGCCTCCCCCGGCAGCCCGGTCGGTCGATTCCGTTCGCCCCGCGGCCCGTTGACGGCTGCGTACGGTCCGCAAGCACTCACGATACGTGCCGGAGGCAACCCGCAAAGAGAGGATGCCGGATATCAGACCGGCGAACCCGGAAGGTCCCGGCTCACGCCTTCGGTTCGAAGGTGCGCGTCAGCGTGCGCCAGGTGTCCTTGCGCAGATCGCTGCCCCAGTCGGCGGCCTTCGCCGTGTACATCAGTCCGTAGCCCTGGTGGTCGTTGACGACGAACCCGCGGTCGACGGAGCGGTACTTGGTGCCGCCCTGCACGTAGGTGAACTCCCAGTCGGCCGCGTTCCAGCCGCGGTAGCCGACCTTCTCGATGCGGACGCGCTGGTACTGGGACCGCACCATGGAGCGTTCCTGGTTCTTCCAGTCGGCCACCGGGTCGTCCTTCGGCGTGGAGGTCCAGCCGATGAGCAGCTTCTGCCCGCGGGGCCCGGTGAACCGGTCTCCGGCGGCGTCGCTGGACCGGTAGCTCCAGCCCTCGGGCAGCCCGATCGTGTAGCCCTGCTTGCCCTGGTGGGTGGTGGCGGCGCCGTCGTCGCCGGAGTCCTTCCCGTCACCGGCGCCGGTGGAGGCGCCCGCCCCCGCGCCGGCGCCCGGCGTACCGCTCGACGTACCGCCCGGCGTGCCACCCGGTGTCGCGTCCGTGGACGCCGACTCCCCGGCCGCACCGTCCGTACGGGCCCCGCCCCCGCCGTCCTGCCCGGTGTCGCCACTGGCACTGGCGCTCACGGCGGGCCTGCCGCCGCTGCCGCTCCCGGCACCCTGCGTGCCCTCGTCGTCGCCGCCGAGCGCGAAGGCCAGCACGACACCGAGGACGGCGAGCACCACGACCACCGCGATGATCACCAGGGTCCGCCGGGGCACCACGTCGGTGAGCGACGCCTTGGGCACGGGCCGGGGCGGCAGGTCCGGCGGGGACACCACCGGCCAGCCCGAACCGCTCCGCCCGGCCGCGCCGTTCGCGGCCCCGGCGACCGGTGCCGCGGCGCGTGCGCCCCGGACGCCCGCCGCCGCCGGTGCGGCACCACCGGGACCGGCCGGACCGGTCCCGCGCACCCCGGCGGACCCGCCGGTGGTGCCGGACGCGGCCGGGCCGTCACCGGACCGGCCGCGGGACGTGGCCGCCGTACCGGCCGCCCCCGCCGCGACGGCGGCCTTGCGCACGGACCGCAGGGCCCCGCGCAGCCGCTCCCCGGGCTCCTCGGCCCGCTTGGCCCCGGCGCCCGGACCGCCTCCGCCCGCTCCCCGGTCCGGCTGCGCCGGCAGGGGTACGACCTTCGTCGCGTCCATCGGTTCCGGCCGGCCGCCCCCGGAGCCGGAGCCGGACCCGTGGATGACCGCGTTGAGCATGGCGCGGGCCCCGGCGTCGTCGAGGCGCTGGGCGGGGTCCTTGGTGAGCAGTCCGTAGATGACGTCGCGCAGCGGACCGGCGTTCTTGGGTTCCTCCAGCTGCTCGGTCATCACCGCGGTGAGCGTGGCGATCGCGGACCCCTTGTCGTACGGGGGGACGCCCTCCACCGCCGCGTACAGCAGGCCGCCGAGCGACCACAGGTCGGCCGCCGGGCCCGGCTTGTGGCCGCGCGCCCGCTCGGGGGAGATGTAGGAGGGCGCGCCGACGAGCATGCCGGTGGAGGTGATGGACGGGTCGCCCTCGACCTGGGCGATGCCGAAGTCGGTGAGCACGACCCGGCCGTCCTCGGCGATGAGCACGTTGGACGGCTTCACGTCGCGGTGCAGGATGCCCTCGCGGTGCGCGGAGCGCAGCACGTCGAGGACGGCGAGGCCGACCTCCGCCGCCCGCTTCGGGTCCAGCAGGCCGTCCTCGCGGATGACCTCGGCCAGCGACTTGCCCTCGACCAGCTCCATGACGATCCAGGGCCGGTCGTCCTCCTGGACCACGTCGAAGACCGTCACGGCGCTGTTGTTGCGGATCCGCGCGATCGCCTTGGCCTCGCGCAGCGTGCGCGTGATCAGGCGGCGCTTCTCCTCCTCGTCGATGTTCGACGGGAACCGCAGCTCCTTGACGGCGACCGTGCGCCCCAGGGTCTCGTCCTCGGCCCGCCACACCGTGCCCATGCCGCCGCGGCCGAGCACGTCTCCCAGCCGGTACCGCCCGGCGAGGAGACGTGCGCTCTTGTCCTGACGGGGTGTCCCCGCCCGCTCCGCCTCCGACATGCGTCCCCTCATGCAACCCGCCCTGACAGAGCCTTCATTGTCTCTCACCCGACAAGTGCTCGACGCCCAGGGTGTCCCCTGGCGGCGTGCCCGTCCCCGGGCGGCGCGCCAACCGGTGAACCGCGCGTTCCGCAGGCCCGCGCGAGGACGCCGCCGCGCCGGGCCCCACCGGGCCGCGGGCGAGGGGACGCGCCCGGCGCGGCGGCACCGGCCGTCCGCTGACCGGCCGTCACCGCACTTGTCCGCCGTGCCCTTTCCTCCTCTCCCCGAGCGACCCGAAGCCTCCCCGAGCATCCCGAAGCCTCCCCGAGCGACCCGAAGCCTCCCCGAGCATCCCGGAGCCTTCCCGAGCGCCCCGAAGCCTCCCCGAGCATCCCGGAGCCTTCCCGAGTGTCCTGAGTGCCCCGAAACGGCACCCTCTACAGCGGCACGATGTCCGGTGCCCCGAGCCGGGCCGCGTCCGCCGTCAGGTCGTCCGGCTGGCGCTGCGACTCCCGCTCGGCCTCCACCCGTTTCTCGTAGTGCTGGACCTCCCGTTCGATCTGGTCGCGGTCCCAGCCCAGCACCGGCGCCATCAGCTCGGCGGCCTCGCGGGCGCTGCGGGTGCCCCGGTCGAAGGTCTCGATGGAGATGCGGGTGCGCCGGGTCAGTACGTCGTCCAGGTGGCGGGCGCCCTCGTGGGAGGCGGCGTAGACGACCTCGGCGCGCAGGTAGTCGTCGGCGCAGTGGAGCGGCGCCCCCAGGGAGGGGTCGTCGGCGATCAGGGCCAGGACCTCCTCGGCCATCGAGCCGTACCGGTTCAGCAGGTGCTCCACGCGGACGACGTGCAGCCCGGCGCGGGCCGCTATCCGCGCCCGCGCGTTCCACATCGCCCGGTAGCCCTCGGCGCCGAGCAGCGGGACGTCCTCGGTGACGCAGTCGGCGACCCGCAGGTCCAGCCCGTGCACGGCCTCGTCCACGGCGTCCTTGGCCATCACCCGGTACGTCGTGTACTTGCCGCCCGCGATGACGACCAGCCCCGGCACGGGGTGGGCCACGGTGTGCTCGCGCGACAGCTTGCTGGTGGCGTCGGACTCGCCGGCCAGCAGCGGGCGCAGGCCCGCGTACACGCCCTCGACGTCGTCCCTGGTCAGCGGTATGGCGAGGACCGAGTTGACGTGTTCCAGCAGGTAGTCGATGTCCGCGCTGGAGGCGGCCGGGTGCGCCTTGTCCAGGTCCCAGTCGGTGTCGGTGGTGCCGACGATCCAGTGCCGGCCCCAGGGGATGACGAACAGCACGGACTTCTCGGTGCGCAGGATCAGCCCGGTCGTGGAGTGGATGCGGTCCTTGGGGACGACCAGGTGGATGCCCTTGGAGGCGCGGACGTGGAACTGGCCGCGCTCCCCCACCATCGCCTGCGTGTCGTCGGTCCACACGCCGGTGGCGTTGACGACCTGTTTGGCGCGGATCTCGTACTCGCCGCCCGCCTCGACGTCCTGCACCCGGGCGCCGACGACCCGTTCGCCCTCGCGCAGGAATCCGGTCACGCGGGCCCGGTTGGCGGCCAGGGCGCCGTACGCCACCGCCGTGCGGACGAGGGTGGCGACGAACCGGGCGTCGTCCATCTGGGCGTCGTAGTACTGGAGCGCGCCGACCAGCGCGTCCTTCTTCAGGCAGGGGGCGACCCGCAGGGCGTGACGGCGGCTCAGGTGGCGGTGCAGGGGCAGGCCGCGGCCGTGCCCGCGGGCCATCGACATGGCGTCGTACAGGGCGACGCCCGAACCGGCGTACAGCCGCTCCCAGCCCTTGTGCTGCAACGGGTACAGGAACGGCACCGGCTTCACCAGGTGCGGCGCGAGCCGTTCCAGCAGCAGGCCGCGCTCCTTGAGCGCCTCCCGGACGAGCGCGAAGTCGAGCATCTCCAGGTAGCGCAGGCCGCCGTGGATGAGCTTGCTGGACCTGCTGGAGGTGCCCGACGCCCAGTCACGCGCCTCGACCAGGCCGGTGGCCAGACCCCGGGTGGCGGCGTCGAGGGCCGTGCCCGCGCCGACCACGCCTCCCCCCACGACGAGTACGTCCAGTTCCCGCTCGGTCATCGCCGCGAGCGACTCGGCTCGCTGCGCCGGCCCCAGTGTCGCTGTCCTCACCGCTGCCTCCCGCTGTCCGTCGCGTCGGCCGCACCCGTCGGGCGAAGCCCGGTTCCCCGGTACCCCCCATGACCGAATTCTGACCGGGATGCCCGACTTCAGCCACCACGCGCCCTCGCCCTGTGGACGACACCGGCCCCAACACTCACCGAAACTCGGCCGACCAATCCCGCAAATCGGTCATATTTACTCCTAGTCTGACAGTGCGCTCGCCCGTCCTGTCCACCGGGCTTGCGCACCCGCCCCGCTTCGGTTACTGGGAAGGACGGCCCACGCCATGCCCGCAGATCTCGCCGTCATCGGACTCGGCCCGTACGGCCTGCCCCTGGCCCAGGCCGCCGTCGCCGCCGGCATCACCACCCTGGGTTACCGCACCGGCCCCGAGGCCGGTCCGCTCACCCCCGCCGAACTGCGCCGGATGCTCTCGGGGGGCTTCCGGACGGCCGCGTCCCCGGCCGAGCTCGGCCGGGTGCGCACCGCGGTCATCTGCGCCCCGACCCCGCCGGGCGCGGACGGCGGCCCCGACCTGGCCCAGGTCGAGGCCGCGGCCCGCACGCTCGCCGGCCATCTGCGCCCGCACACCACCGTGATCCTGGAGTCGCCGGTGCGGCCGGGCACCACGGAGGACTTCCTCCGCCCGCTCCTGGAGGAGGGCTCGGGGCTGCGCGCCGGGCGCGACTTCCACCTCGCCTACTCCCCCAGCCGCGTCGATCCCGGCAACCGCGACTTCACTCCCGCCAACACTCCCCGGGTCATCGGCGGCCTCACCCCCGCCTGCACCGAGTCGGCCGCCACGTTCTACGGCCGCCTCACCGACAAGGTGGTCCGCGCCCGGGGCCCGCGCGAGGCGGAGACGGTCCAGCTGCTGGAGACCAACTTCCGCCATGTGAACATCGCACTCGTGAACGAGATGGCGGTCCTCTGCCACGACCTCGGCGTCGACCTGTGGGACGTCATCCGCTGCGCGGAGACCAAGCCGTTCGGCTTCCTCCCCTTCCGCCCCGGCCCCGGCGTCGGCGGCCACTCCGTCCCCCAGGACCTGGCCGGCCGCACCGGCCGCACCCTGCGCATGGTGGAACTGGCCCAGCAGGTCAACAGCCAGATGCCCCGGTACGTCGTCCAGCGCGCCGCCGCCCTCCTCAACGAGCACGGCAAGTCCGCGCGCGGCGCCCGCGTCCTGCTCCTCGGCGTCACCTACAAGGCGGACCTCGCCGACCAGCAGGCGGCCCCCGCCCGGGAGATCGCCGTCCGCCTGATGGAGCTCGGCGCCTCCCTCAGCTACCACGACCCGCACGTCCCGTCCTGGACCGTCCTGGACCGCCCCGTCCCCCGCGCCGACTCCCTCTACGAGGCCGCCGCCGAGGCCGACCTGACGATCCTCCTCCAGCAGCACCGCACGTACGACCTCCAGGGCCTGTCGGTGAAGGCGCAACTGCTCCTGGACACGCGGGGGGCGACACCCACGGGGGCGGCGCACCGGTTGTGAAGGGGGCGCGTGCCGGCGTGGAGCCTCCGGAGCTGGTGGCGTGCGATATCCCGCGTCGGTACCGTGGGGGCAGGCGGAGCCCTCCACAGAGGCCACTGCGGAGGACTCCTGGCCGTTGGAACGGAGTGTCCACCCCTAGTTCTCGTAGGGGTGGCCGCTCAGCGGCCGTAGAGCCACAAGAACCACCTCCTCCGGAACTTCACCAGCCGAAGCCGGATGCGATCCCAGGCGGTGGGCTTGCGGTGGCGTCCCATGGGCGCGCCCCCTTCCACGAGCCGCCCAGTGGCCCGGTGGACGGTCCGTTCGGAATCGGGCCGGGCCCCGAGGGCCGGGGTCCGGAACGGTTTCCTTGGAAGGGGGCGCCCCGAAGAACCGGGTCGCCGGGCAGGACACTACCGCCCCTCTACGCCCGTTCGGCCCCCATTCGCCCGGAACGCAACCACGCGCCCCCACCCCCACGACGCGCCCCCGCGGGCACCGCGCGACACGCGAAAGGGCCGGTCACCCGAGCACTCGGATGACCGGCCCTTTCCCGTGCCGTGGGGCTTGCCTACCGCCGGTGCTGCGAGTCCGCCACCGTCACCTCGACCCGCTGGAACTCCTTGAGCTCGCTGTAGCCGGTCGTGGCCATGGCGCGGCGCAGGGCGCCGAAGAAGTTCATCGAGCCGTCGGGGGTGTGGGACGGGCCGGTGAGGATCTCCTCGATGGTGCCGACCGTGCCGAGGCCGACCTTCTTGCCGCGCGGCAGCTCCTCGTTGACGGCCTCCATGCCCCAGTGGTGGCCCTTGCCCGGCGCGTCGGTCGCGCGGGCGAGCGGGGAGCCCATCATCACCGCGTCGGCGCCGCAGGCGATCGCCTTGGGCAGGTCGCCGGACCAGCCGACGCCGCCGTCCGCGATCACGTGCACGTACCGGCCGCCGGACTCGTCCATGTAGTCCCGGCGGGCGGCGGCCACGTCGGCGACCGCGGTGGCCATGGGGACCTGGATGCCGAGCACGTTGCGCGTGGTGTGCGCGGCGCCGCCGCCGAAGCCGACGAGGACGCCCGCCGCGCCGGTGCGCATCAGGTGCAGGGCGGCGGTGTAGGTGGCGCAGCCACCGACGATCACCGGGACGTCGAGCTCGTAGATGAACTGCTTCAGGTTCAGCGGCTCGTGCGAGGAGGACACGTGCTCCGCCGAGACGGTCGTGCCCCGGATGACGAAGATGTCCACGCCCGCATCCACGACGGCCTTGGAGAACTGGGCGGTGCGCTGCGGGGAGAGCGCGGCGGCGGTGACCACGCCCGAGTCGCGCACCTCCTTGATGCGCCGCCCGATCAGCTCCTCCTTGATCGGCGCGGCGTAGATCTCCTGGAGGCGGCGGGTCGCGGCGTCCTCGGGCAGCTCGGCGATCTCGTCGAGCAGCGGCTGCGGGTCCTCGTACCGCGTCCACAGCCCTTCCAGGTTGAGCACGCCGAGGCCGCCGAGCTCACCGATGCGGATGGCGGTGGCCGGGGAGACGACCGAGTCCATGGGAGCGGCCAGGAAGGGCAGCTCGAAGCGGTAGGCGTCGATCTGCCAGGCGATCGAGACCTCCTTCGGGTCCCGCGTACGGCGGCTGGGGACGACGGCGATGTCGTCGAAGGCGTACGCCCGGCGGCCGCGCTTGCCGCGCCCGATCTCGATCTCAGTCACGATGTGTGGCCTTTCCCTGATGCGTTTCAGCGCCTTCCAGTATCCCCGACGGGTACGGCGAAGGCGGCCCCGGACCGTTCCGGGGCCGCCTCCGTCTCATCGGCGTCTCACCGCTTGGCGCTGTAGTTCGGCGCCTCGACGGTCATCTGGATGTCGTGCGGGTGGCTCTCCTTCAGGCCCGCGGAGGTGATCCGGACGAACCGGCCGCGGTCCTGGAGCTCGGGGATGGTCCGGCCGCCGACGTAGAACATCGACTGGCGCAGGCCGCCGACGAGCTGGTGGACGACCGAGGAGAGCGGGCCGCGGTAGGGCACCTGGCCCTCGATGCCCTCGGGGACGAGCTGCTCGTCGGAGGCGACGCCCTCCTGGAAGTAGCGGTCCTTGGAGAACGACTTGCGGTCGCCGCGGGACTGCATGGCGCCCAGCGAGCCCATGCCGCGGTACGACTTGAACTGCTTGCCGTTGATGAACATCAGCTCGCCCGGCGACTCCTCGCAGCCCGCGAGCAGCGAGCCCAGCATCACCGTGTCGGCGCCCGCGACCAGGGCCTTGGCGATGTCGCCGGAGTACTGGAGGCCGCCGTCGCCGATGACCGGGACGCCGGCCTCCTTGGCGGCGAGCGCGGCCTCGTAGATCGCGGTGACCTGCGGGACGCCGACGCCGGCGACGACGCGGGTGGTGCAGATGGAGCCGGGGCCGACACCGACCTTGATGCCGTCGGCGCCCGCGTCGACCAGCGCCTGGGCGCCGTCACGCGTGGCGATGTTGCCGCCGATGACGTCGACGCCGGAGGAGTTCGACTTGATCTTGGCGACCATGTCGCCGACCAGGCGGGAGTGGCCGTGGGCGGTGTCGACGACGATGAAGTCGACGCCCTTCTCGATCAGGGCCTGGGCGCGCTCGAAGGCGTCCCCGGCGACACCGACCGCGGCGCCGACCAGCAGGCGGCCCTCGGCGTCCTTGGCGGCGTTGGGGTACTTCTCCGCCTTCACGAAGTCCTTGACCGTGATCAGGCCCTTGAGGACGCCGTCGTCGTCGACGAGCGGCAGCTTCTCGATCTTGTGCTTGCGCAGCAGCTCCACGGCCTCGTGGCCGGAGATGCCGACCTTGCCGGTGACCAGCGGCATCGGCGTCATGACCTCGCGCACCCGGCGGGCGCGGTCGGTCTCGAAGGCCATGTCGCGGTTGGTGACGATGCCGAGCAGCTTGCCCGCCGGGTCGGTGACCGGGACGCCGCTGATGCGGAACCGGGCGCACAGCGCGTCGGCCTCGGCGAGGGTCGCGTCCGGGTGAATGGTGATCGGGTTGGCCACCATGCCGGACTCGGAGCGCTTGACCAGGTCGACCTGGTTGGCCTGGTCCTCGATGGACAGGTTGCGGTGCAGCACGCCGACGCCGCCCTGGCGGGCCATCGCGATCGCCATGCGCGACTCGGTGACCTTGTCCATGGCGGCGGACAGCAGCGGGATGTTCACCCGCACGTTCTTGGAGACGTACGAGGCGGTGTCGATCTCGTCGGGTGCCATGTCCGACGGGCCCGGCAGCAGCAGCACGTCGTCGTAGGTCAGCCCGAGTGTCGCGAATTTTCCGGGCACTCCGTCGACGTTGGCAGTCATGACACCTTCCCCAAATGGCCTTGATCGGTGCGGATGTCCATGCTAACGGGAAGTGGACGTGTCTCATTCCACGATCATGGACACGCATCGGTCTCGTATGTTCGTACGAGACCGGTCGCGGCGCCCGCCCGTCGGAAGGGCAGGGGCCTTGGGGCTACTGCTCGGCGAGGGCCCGCAGCCGGCTCAGCGCCCGGTGCTGGGCCACCCGGACCGCGCCGGGTGACATTCCCAACATCCGGCCGGTCTCCTCGGCCGTGAGGCCCACCGCGATGCGCAGCAGGAGCAGCTCCCGCTGACTCTCGGGCAGGTTGGCCAGGAGTTTCTTGGCCCATTCGGCGTCGCTGCTGAGCAGTGCCCGCTCCTCCGGGCCGAGGGAGTCGTCGGGCCGCTCGGGCATCTCGTCGGACGGGACGGCCGTCGAGCCGGGGTGGCGCATCGCCGAGCGCTGGAGGTCGGCGACCTTGTGGGCGGCGATGGCGAAGACGAACGCCTCGAAGGGGCGCCCGGTGTCCTTGTACCGGGGCAGGGCGAGCAGCACCGCGACACAGACCTCCTGGGCGAGGTCCTCGACGAAGTGGCGGGCGTCACCCGGCAGGCGGGACAGGCGCGTGCGGCAGTAGCGCAGCGCGAGGGGGTGGACGTGGGCGAGCAGGTCGTGCGTGGCCTGCTGGTCCCCGTCGACGGCGCGGTGGACGAGCGCACCGATGGTCCCTTCCGCGGGTACCGCATCGTCGTCGCGCATCGGTCCATGGTGCCCTGCGGCCGTCCGGTCCGCGGCACCGCGCCCGTTGTTGTGCACCGAAGCGTTATGAGCAGGTGCGCCGGAACTCATCCCCTGCGCCCTCCCCTTCCGCTCGACCGACTCGTCCCCGAGGAACTCCACACCTCAAGGATGCGGCATCGGCGCCGAAACGAGCAGCGGGCACCCGGCGGGCCCCCTTGCCGTCCCCGCCCACCGTGTGGCAGGCGGGGTTCCGGTTGCCCCCGTCAGAGCTCACGACGGGCCTAGCGGACCAGGCCCCACCGGAAGCCGAGCGCCACGGCGTGTGCCCGGTCCGAGGCGCCGAGCTTCTTGAACAGCCGCCGGGCGTGGGTCTTGACGGTGTCCTCGGAGAGGAACAGCTCGCGGCCGATCTCGGCGTTGGAGCGGCCGTGGCTCATGCCCTCCAGGACCTGGATCTCACGCGCGGTGAGCGTGGGCGCGGCGCCCATCTCGGCGGAGCGCAGCCGGCGCGGGGCGAGCCGCCAGGTCGGGTCGGCCAGGGCCTGCGTGACCGTGGCGCGCAGCTCGGCGCGCGAGGCGTCCTTGTGGAGGTAGCCCCGGGCACCGGCGGCGACCGCGAGGGCCACGCCGTCCAGGTCCTCGGCGACGGTGAGCATGATGATGCGCGCGCCGGGGTCGGCGGACAGCAGCCGCCGGACGGTCTCGACGCCGCCCAGACCGGGCATGCGTACGTCCATCAGAATCAGGTCCGAGCGGTCGGCGCCCCAGCGGCGGAGGACTTCCTCGCCGTTGGCCGCCGTCGTCACGCGCTCGACGCCGGGCACGGTCGCCACCGCGCGGCGGAGCGCCTCTCGGGCAAGCGGGGAGTCGTCGCAGACGAGGACGGATGTCATGGCCGTCCTCCGCAGCTGATGCACGTCACCTTGAGCCTCCAGGCTGGTACGAAATCGTCACCTGTGCGGTCGACCGTCTCGGACGCCCGCCCGAGCGCTTGTTCCTTCAACCGCCTCCGCACACTCAACGACGGTCACTCGAAAGAGTTACGGGGCCGTATGCCATTTTCGGCACTCTACGTGAGGGTGCGAACACGGTGCAGACATGCGCGCCAGACCCGCCACCTTTCATCACAAGCTATGCCCCATTTAGACCCTTTTCTTCCGCTTCGCCAGTGTCTGCGGCTAGATTCGCAATGAGTCATATTTTCATCTCCTTAGATCGTAGTTGTACGGTCTTGGACACCGTATCCGCCCAGATCGGCTACAAGGGGTCACGCAATGGCAGATTTCTCCCGCCTTCCCGGACCGAACGCGGACCTGTGGGACTGGCAGCTCCTGGCTGCGTGCCGCGGGGTGGACAGCTCGCTCTTCTTCCACCCGGAGGGCGAGCGCGGTGCGGCCCGAAGCGCTCGCGAGAACTCGGCCAAGGAGGTCTGCATGAGGTGCCCGGTCCGCGCCGAGTGCGCGGCGCACGCGCTGGCGGTGAGAGAGCCGTACGGCGTGTGGGGCGGGCTGACCGAGGACGAGCGCGAAGAGCTCATGGGACGGGCCCGTCACCGGCTGGTGTCGGCCTCGGCCACCGGCGGGGACGCCGCTTCGAACGACTGACCGCGACGAGTAGTTAAAGGAACGTTTCTTCAACACCCCTCGGGCACGCCCACGCGTGCCCTGATCTCTGTGCTCCCTGCGGGGAACTACCGCGCCGCCGCCCGCGCGAGCTCCTCCAGCGTCGCCGCCACCGCCGGGACCTGGGCCAGGTCGGGCAGGGTGAGCGCGACGATCTGCCGCTCGACCGCCGGCTCCAGCGCGACCGTGCACGCCCCGCGCGGCCGTACGGACTCGACGGCGAGCTGGGGCAGGACGGCCACGCCGAGACCGGCGCCGACCAGGCCGACGACGGCCGGGTAGTCGTCGGTCGCGAAGTCGATGCGGGGGGTGAAACCGGCCCCTTCGCACACCTCGACCAGCTGGCTCCGGCAGCGCGGGCAGCCCGCGATCCACGGCTCCTGGGCGAGCTCCCCGATGGCGACGGACCGCGCCCGCGCGAGACGGTGCCGCTCCGGTACGAGCGCCACGAGCCGGTCGGTCAGCAGCGGCCGTACGACGAGGTCCTCCCACTCCTCGGCGCCCGCCGCGCCCGCGTAGCGGAAGGCGAGCGCCACGTCGCAGTCGCCTTCGCGCAGCAGTTCGACGGACTTGGGGGGCTCGGCCTCCTCCAGGGAGACCCGGGTGCCGGGGTGCGCGGCGCGCAGCGCGGCGAGGGCGGTGGGGACGAGGGCGGAGCTGCCGCTGGGGAAGGAGACCAGCCGGACCCGGCCCGCCCGCAGCCCGGCGATGGCGGCGACCTCCTCCTCGGCCGCCGTCAGCCCGGCGAGAATCCCGGCGGCGTGCCGCACCAGCGCCTCGCCGGCCTGGGTCAGCCGCATCTCGCGTCCGCTGCGGACCAGCAGCGGCGTGCCCACGGATGCCTCCAGGGCCTTCATCTGCTGGCTGACGGCGGGCTGGGTGCACCCCAGTTCGCGCCCGGCCGCCGAGAAGGAGCCGGTGGCGGCGACGGCGCGCAGGACGCGGAGGTGACGGGCTTCGATCACACCCAAAGGATAAGGGAGCCTTTGGCGCGACCACGAATATTGCGTCGACGCTTTGGTACCCGGTCCCCTACCGTGCCGCCATGAAGCTTCTGACTGTGAACCTGGGCCGCCCGAAGGCCGTGCCGTACACGGATCAGCCGCAGGGCCTGACCGGGATCGACAAACGACCGGCCGACGGGCCGGTGCGGGTGGCGGCGCCGGGGCCGAAGGGCGTGGGCGCGAGCGGGCTGGCCGGGGACGCGGTGTGCGACACCCGCCATCACGGCGGCGACCACCAGGCGGTCTACGCGATGGCCCGCGAGGACCTGGACGACTGGGAGCGCGAGCTGGGCCGGACGCTGCCGAACGGATCGTTCGGCGAGAACCTCACCACCATGGGACTGGACATCTCCGGCGCGCGGATCGGCGAGCGCTGGCGCGTCGGGCCCCGGGTGGTGCTGGAGGTCACCTGCGGGCGGATTCCCTGCCGTACGTTCCAGGGCCATCTGGGTGAGAAGCAGTGGGTGAAGCGCTTCACCCGGAAGGGGGCGCCGGGCGCGTACCTGCGGGTGGTGGAGCCCGGCGAGATCCAGGCGGGCGACCCGGTCGAGATCGTGCACCGGCCGGAGCACGAGGTGACGGTGGCGTTGCAGTTCCGGGCCGTGACCACCGAGCGGGAGCTGCTGCCGCGGCTGCTCGCGGCGGGCGAGGCGCTGGACCCGGAGGCGCTGGCGGCGGCGCGCGCGTACGTGGACCGGCACGGAGCCTGACGGTCACTCAAGGGCCCTGCCTTTCACCCGTGCTTCACCGATCGGGAGGGACTGTGAGCAAACGGATGAACCCGGTCCGGGTCACTAATCTTGCGCCATGACAACGGCATTGATTACGGGATCGACGGCAGGCATCGGCGCCGCGTTCGCTCGGCGGCTGGCCGCCGACGGGCACGACCTGGTGCTGGTGGCCCGCGACACCGGCCGGCTGCGCGTGCAGGCGACCGAGCTGCACGACCGGCACGGCATCGAGGCGGAGGTCCTGACGGCCGACCTGGCGACCGACGACGGCATCGAGGCGGTGGCCACCCGGCTGGGCGACCGCAGGAACCCCGTCGACCTGCTGATCAACAACGCCGGCTTCGGCAACAAGGGCCGCTACCTCGACGTCCCCATGGCCGACGAGCTGCGGATGCTGAAGGTGCACATCGAGGCGGTACTGCGGCTGACCTCGGCGGCGGCGGAGGCGATGCGGGAGCGGGGCCGCGGCGGCGTGGTCAACGTGGCCTCCGTCGCCGCCTTCGTACCGCGCGGGACCTACGGCGCCTCCAAGGCGTGGGTCGTGCAGTTCACCCAGGGCGTGGCGCGGGACCTGGCGGGCAGCGGCGTACGGCTGATGGCGCTCTGCCCCGGCTTCGTGCGCACCGAGTTCCACCAGCGGGCCGGGATGGGCACGGACAACATCCCCGGCTGGCTGTGGCTGGACGCGGACAAGGTGGTGGCGGCGGCGCTCACCGACCTCGCCCGGGGCAGGACCGTGTCCGTCCCGGACCCGCGCTACAAGGCGCTGATGGGGGCGGCGAAGCTGGCGCCGCGCGGGCTGCTCGGCGGGATCACGTCGAAGACGGGGCGGAAGTACGGGCCGCGGTAGACGTTGCATGAGGGGCGGCCGGACGGACAGGCGTCCGGCCGCCCCTCTGCCGTGACGTCAGCGGCGCGCGGCCATCCGCACGAACGCGGACCACGACGCGGTACCGACGGAGAGGAACGCCTCCTTGGGCCGCTTGGAGTCGCGGACCAGTACGGCCGTACCGGCGTCCGCGATCTCGACGCAGTCGCCTCCGTTGCCCGCACTGTAGCTGCTCTTGAACCAGTGCAGTTCGCCGGTGGCAGGCTCGGGGCTGCTTGCCTTCATAGCTCTCCCAACAGTTTCTCGATGAAGACCAGCGACTCTCTGGGCGTCAACGCCTGCGCTCGCAGAACGCCGTACATCGCTTCGAGGGGGCTGACCTTCTTCGGCTCCGTGTACAGGGCGCTCACGTCCTGCACTTCCATGTAAGCCATCCTGCGCTGATCCTTTGAGTGGATCAATGTGATAGGCCCGGCCAGACCGGCGTGCTCCTCGCGTTCCGTCGGCATGACCTGCATCTCGACGTTGCGCTGATGCCCGTAGATCAGGAGTTGCTCCAGCTGGCCCCGCCAGACTTCCCGTCCGCCCAAGGGGCGTCGCAACACGTGTTCTTCGATGACGAAGCTCAGGAGCGGTGCCGGACGACGGGCGAAGAGCCGCTGCCGTTCGGTCCGCGCCGACACGCCTTGCTCGATCGCCTCATCGTCCAGCAGCGGGCGCCACATACGGAAGACCGCTCGCGCGTAATCCTCCGTCTGCAAGAGGCCCTTGATGACATGGGGGACGTAGGCGTGCAGCTCGATCGCCTCCGCCTCCGCCTGCACGTACCGCCGGAAGAACGACGGATACCGGGCCTTCGCCACCTCCTCCTTCATCGCCGCCAGCACGCCGCGGGCCGCCACCACCCGGTCCACCGCGTCGATCAGTTCCGGCTTCGGGATGCGCCGCCCCTGCTCCACCGCCGCGATCTGCGCCTCGCCGTACCCGACCCGCTCGCCCAGCTGCGCCTGCGTGATCCCCGCCGCCTCCCGGAGCAGTTTCATCTGACGCCCGAAGCAGCGCAGGAACTGCCCGCTGGGGTCTGGTTCCACCCCGCCCGTGCCCGAGTCCGCGCCCACGTCCATGCCGTCTCGTCCCCTTGCCGTCGGTCCAGCCACTCTCGGTGGCCGGAGCCTAGGACGCCCATGCGTCAATGGCCGCCAGGCTGGGGCAAGTTGATTCGTGTGAGTGAACGTTTTCAGCAAAAGCTTTCTTCACTCAACGCGTACGCGTGAACACGCCACGTGCGCTACCGTCGCCTCGACACCAGAACATGAATCGGCCCCCGCGACGGCTAGCACCCGTCCGCGAGGGCCTGGACCACCAGTGGAAGTCAGGAGCTCCCACAGTGATTTACCGGCACCATATCGCGCCTCCGCGCGCCTTCACCCAGCTCTCCCACGAGATCATCCGGCACCCTCGCCTCTCCTCCGACGCCGTCCGTCTGCTGACCTGGCAGCTCTCCCTCCCTCCGGGCGCGCGCGAACCCCTCTCCCGTACGGCTGAACGGGCCCGGATCGGTGCCTGCGCCTTCACCCGGGCCAAACGCCAGCTCAAGGAGGAGGGCTTCGTGCACGAGCGGCGCGTCCAGGGGCCGGGTGGGCACTGGGTCACCCAGCAGCTCGTGTCCAGTGTCCCGTTGAGCGCCGCCGAGGCCGTCAAGATCCTCGCGCGGATGCCCGTGGGGGCCGGGGACACCACCGCCGAGCGCGTATCGCCGCAGCTCGCACCGAGTGCCCGTATCCCGGCCGCCGGTGAGCCGACCGGCCCGTCCACCGGCGGTCATCCAGACAGAGATCCTGGGGAGAACACCTCCCACCAACCCCCCGAACCCCCCGCGGGGGAGCCCGGGCAGGAGCCCCCGCACCTCCTCGACGCGGCCCGCGCCCTCGTCGACGCCTTCCCCGGCCTCTCCCCCGACCTGCGCCACGTCCCCCGCGCCATGTGCGCCGAGCTGACCCGGCTCACCGCCCGCTGGCTGGCCGCCGGGCATCCGCCCGCCGCCGTCCGCACGCACATCCTGCGCGGCCTGCCCGACGACGGCACCCCCGTCCGCCGCCCCGGCGGCCTGCTGCGCCACCTGCTGCGCGAGGTGCCACCAGTGCCACCGGTGCCGACGACGCCCGTACCGTCCGTACCCGCGCCGCCTTCGGGCCCACGCCTGTCCGCCCGCCTGTCCGGCACCCGCGAGTGCACGGGCGACCACGTCCAGCCCACGCTCTTCCGGCCGGCCGGAGAGGAGACCCTGTGCCCGGACTGCATGATCCGCTCCGCCCTGCCCGCGTGAACCCGTCGGCCTTTGCCCTCGCTTCGGTCCCGGGCGCCCAGGACCGAAGCACTGATCCATGCCTGTGCTCCTCGATAGCCTCGATTCCACATGACAGATTCGGGGGAGGGGCACCAGCATGGTGGCAGGCTTCGCATACCGTGACGGCTTACGGCGAAAGCGACGGGAGGAGGCGCTGCATGCGGATTGAGCTGGCGCTGAGACTGCGCGGGCCCCATGCGGGCATGGACGCCCAGGACTCCCTCCGGACCATGCAGACCATGCTGTCCCTCCTGCGCGAGCTGGAGATCGCGGAGACCGCTCGGCCGAACGGCGAAGGTACCCGCTGGACCTTCAACGACCTGCGGCTCGGCAGCGTCGCCTGTGTGCTGGAACCACTGCGGATCGCCGAACACTCCACCTACGACGTCGTGGAACGCGTGGTACGCACCGCGGTGACAGGACTCTGCGAAGCAGAGTCCGAGGCGCGTATCCCCACCGGCTGGACCTTCCGGGCCGCGTCCCTCGGGCGGCGCATCGCCCGCTCCCTCGGAGCGTCTCCGGACGTCGGCATGTTCGTCGCGGCCAGAGGAGACGGGGAGGTGCTTCGCTCGGCGGAGGTCACTCAGCGAGCCGCACTGCATCTGGACGCCGCGACAAAGGCGCGTTTCCGCACCTTCGGTTCCCGGCGAGGACGCCTCAGCGGCTTGGAGGAGGGCAGGCGACAGCAGCATCCCCGGGCACTGCTGCGGACAGAGGTCGATGGAGAGGTGATCCCCGTTTACTTCTCCGACGATCTCGACCCCCAACTCCGGCGGGCGTGGCGGCGGGATCGTGTGGAGGTCACCGGAGAGATCACCGAGAACGCGCAGGGACAGAGCGTCCGCATGCGGGCAACCGACATCGAGCTACTGCCGACGGAGCCGCAGCTGTCGGATGACGAACTGCGGGCGGGGTTCTGGCCGGACATGACCGGCGGCCAGGACGCAGTGGATTATGTGGAGGCCCTGCGTGGGGAGAACTGACCGCCCTGACTCGGTGTACTTGGACACCAACTGCTTCATCGACTGGGCCCAGGGAACGGGGAGCGCGCGGGAGGCGGAGAGCGTGCTGCGTGCGGGCAGAGCAGGACACGTACGGCTCTACACCTCGACGCTCACCCTGGCGGAGGCCCGAGGAAGCAGTGACAGCGACCACCGGCTCCGCATCCGGACACTTCTCCAGGAGCCCTACATCACTCTCGTGGAAGTGACTCGGCGCGTCGGTCTCCTCGCGAACGACATCACGGCCGAACGACCGAAGATCAAGGGAGCCGACGCGGTACATCTGGCATGTGCGTGTTTCGTCAAGGCCGATGTCCTGATGACACGCAACTTCCGCGATTTCACGCCCGGTGACGTGTACCGGGGCGTGCTGCTGCGCATGCCCTTCGAGTTCGGGGGCGAAGGACTCTTCGCCACGTCGGACCCCACCTGACCCTGGCAGGAAACAAGGCCCGACAGCCCCCACAAGCCCCGCCCCCGCCTCCACAGAAGCCGTCCGTAGGCCCGGATTCCCTGGTCGGCGGCCCGTTCCGGCGGGATCTTCGGTACATGACCACCACTTTCACCACCGACACCTCTTTCACCCTCCGTTTCACCGCCACCCCGCGCGGCGCCCGTCTGGCCCGGCGGCTCGCCGCGCACCAGATGGACGCCTGGGGATGGCCGTACGGCTCCGTGGCCCACGACGCCGTGGAGCTGGTCGTCGCCGAGCTGGCCGCGAACGCCGTCACCCACGGGCGGGTGCCCGGACGGGACGCCGAGCTGCGGCTGATCAGGGACGGGGAGGTGCGGGTCAGGGTGGAGGTGAGCGACGTACGGGGGGAGCGGCTGCCCGGCCCCGCGCCGGAGGGAGCGCCCCTCGCGGACGGCGGGCGCGGGCTCGTCCTCGTGGCGGCGCTGGCCGAGGAGTGGGGGGTTGCCCGGCGGCCGGGGGCGCCCGGCAAGACGGTGTGGGCCGTCGTCGGCTGCCCCGTGTGAAGCGGCCATACGCGGCAGTCGTACGGAGCAAGGGCGAAGGCCCGGCACCCCAGGTGCCGGGCCTTCTGCGAGCTGCGAGCGATTCGCTCAGTGGGCGTGGCCGTGACCGTGGCCGTGGCCCGCGGCGGCCTCTTCCTCTTCCTTCTTCTCGACGACCAGGGTCTCGGTCGTGAGGAGGAGGGAGGCGATGGAGGCGGCGTTCTCCAGGGCGGAGCGGGTGACCTTGACCGGGTCGATGACGCCGGCCTTGATCAGGTCGCCGTACTCGCCGGAGGCGGCGTTGTAACCGCTGCCCTTCTCCAGCTCCTTGACCTTGGAGACGATGACGTAGCCCTCCAGGCCCGCGTTCTCCGCGATCCAGCGCAGCGGCTCGACGACGGCGCGCGCGACGACGGAGACACCGGTGGCCTCGTCGCCGGACTTGCCGAGGTTGCCCTCCAGGACCTTGGAGGCGTGGACCAGGGCGGAGCCACCACCGGAGACGATGCCCTCCTCGACCGCGGCGCGGGTCGCGGAGATGGCGTCCTCCAGACGGTGCTTGCGCTCCTTCAGCTCCACCTCGGTGGCGGCGCCGACCTTGATCACGCACACGCCGCCGGCCAGCTTCGCGAGGCGCTCCTGGAGCTTCTCGCGGTCCCAGTCGGAGTCGGTGGTCTCGATCTCGGCCTTGATCTGCGCGACGCGGCCCTGCACGTCCTCGGACTTGCCGGCGCCGTCGACGATCGTGGTGTCGTCCTTGGTGACGGTGACACGGCGGGCGGAGCCGAGCACGTCCAGGCCGACCTGGTCGAGCTTGAGGCCGACCTCCTCGGAGATGACGGTGGCGCCGGTGAGGACGGCCATGTCCTGGAGCATCGCCTTGCGGCGGTCGCCGAAGCCCGGGGCCTTCACCGCGACGGCGTTGAAGGTGCCGCGGATCTTGTTGACGACCAGGGTCGACAGGGCCTCGCCCTCGACGTCCTCGGCGATGATCAGCAGCGGCTTGGAGGAGTTGGCCTGGATGACCTTCTCCAGCAGCGGCAGCAGGTCCGCGATGGCGGAGATCTTGCCCTGGTGGATGAGGATGTACGGGTCCTCCAGGACGGCCTCCATGCGCTCCTGGTCCGTCACGAAGTACGGCGACAGGTAGCCCTTGTCGAAGGCCATGCCCTCGGTGAAGTCCAGCTCCAGGCCGAAGGTGTTGGACTCCTCGACGGTGATGACACCGTCCTTGCCGACCTTGTCCATCGCCTCGGCGATGAGCTCGCCGACCTGCTGGTCCTGGGCGGACAGCGCGGCGACGGCGGCGATGTCGGACTTCTCGTCGATCGGGCGGGCCGTGGCGAGCAGGTCGTCGGAGACGGCCTTGACCGCGGCGTCGATGCCCTTCTTCAGCAGCGCCGGGGAGGCACCGGCGGCGACGTTCTTCAGGCCCTCGCGGACCAGCGCCTGGGCCAGGACCGTGGCGGTGGTGGTGCCGTCACCAGCGATGTCGTTGGTCTTGGTCGCCACCTCCTTCACGAGCTGGGCGCCGAGGTTCTCGTACGGGTCCTCGATCTCGACCTCGCGGGCGATCGTGACACCGTCGTTGGTGATGGTGGGGGCGCCGAACTTCTTGTCGATGACGACGTTGCGGCCCTTGGGACCGATCGTCACCTTGACCGTGTCGGCAAGCTTGTTGACGCCGCGCTCGAGGGCGCGACGGGCGTCCTCGTCGAACTTCAGGATCTTCGCCATGGCAGCGGGAGCCCTCTCGGAAATCTGGGATGAAAAGCGACTGCGCCCCGGCGCCCGGCTTCGTTATCGGTCGCGGGGGGCCGGGGCGCAGCGTGAGCAGAAGTCGAGGTGAGGTCGACTTGGCGTCGACTTACTTCTCGACGATCGCGAGCACGTCGCGGGCCGAGAGGACGAGGTACTCCTCGTTGTTGTACTTCACCTCGGTGCCGCCGTACTTGCTGTAGAGCACGACGTCGCCGACCTTGACGTCGAGCGGAAGGCGGTTGCCGTCCTCGAAGCGGCCCGGGCCCACGGCCAGGACGACGCCCTCCTGGGGCTTCTCCTTGGCGGTGTCCGGAATGACCAGGCCCGAGGCCGTGGTCTGCTCGGCGTCCAGCGGCTGGACCACGATGCGGTCCTCGAGCGGCTTGATGGCAACCTTGGAGCTGGCGGTCGTCACGATCCGACCTCCCCCTTCGGAGATCTCACGGGGTTAACTGTCTGAGGTGGCGACCAGGTCGATCCGTCGTCGCGGGTGCCGGACCTGCCCGTCGCGTTGTTGGCACTCTCCCGGGGGGAGTGCCAGAGCCGAGACTATGACCGTCGTTAGCACTCGGTCAAGCGGAGTGCCAATTGCGGGCGGCGCGTCGGGGATCGCCGGGTCCTCGCCGGTGTGCGCGGGGGGTCAGAGGTAGTCCTCCAGCCGCCCCACCCGCAGGCCCCGCCGCTCGATCTCCCGCAGGACCCGTTCGGTGCGCTCGGCCAGGGAGCGGCCCGCGGGGCGGTCCGGGTCGACGGCGACGACGTCGCCGGGGTGCAGCCGGTGCGCCCCGCGGGTGTACGTCAGGTTCCCCTCGCCGTCGGCCGCCGCCCGCCACAGGACGACCGCCGCGAGACCGCAGTCGGCGGCGGCGCGCAGGGTCGCGGTGTCGTACCCGCCGTAGGGCGGGCGGAACAGGTGCGGGCGGACACCGAAGCGGGCCTTGAGCTTGCGCTGCTGGCCGCAGATCTCGGCGCGCTGCCCGGCATAGGGCAGGCCGCGCAGGGAGAGGTGGTCCAGGGTGTGGTTCTGCAGGCTCGCGCCGACCGCGCGCAGCCGCGCGAGGTGGCCGTAGCCCGGTCCGGCGACGCGGTCGGTGAGGAACAGGGTGACGGGCAGCCGCCGGGCGCGGATCAGGGCGAGGAAGCGCGGGTCGCGTTCGGCGCCGTCGTCGTAGGTGAGGAAGACGACCGGGTCGCGGGTGCGGACGTGGTCGACGACCGGCGGCAGCGGCCGGCCGTCCCGGCCGGTGCCGCGGGCCGCCTTCGCGCCCGGCCGCTGGGCGGACGGGGCGGGGTCGGCGAGGTGGGCGCAGCCGGTGAGCAGGACGGCGGTCAGGGCGGCCCCGGCCAGGCGCGCCCGCCGCCGCCTCACAGGTAGTCCTCCAGCCGGGCCACCGCGTATCCCTCGGCGGTGACCTTGTCCAGGAAGCGGCGGGCCATGTCGCGCATCGTGCCGTTCCAGTCGTCGCGGCCCCGGAAGTGGCTGAGGACGATGTCGCCGGGGTGCAGCGAGCGGTCCCACTCGCGGTACTCCCAGCGGTCGGCGAAGACCTCCTCGTTCCACAGCGGCACGTGCTTGATGCCGCAGCTCTTGGCGGCGCGCAGGGTGTCCTCGTCGTAGTTGCCGTAGGGCGGGCGGAAGACGGTGGGGCGCTTGCCGTACTGCTTGCGGATCACCCGCTGCATGCCGCAGATCTCGCGCTCCTGGCGGGCGTAGGACAGGGCGGGCAGGTAGGGGTGGTGCAGGGTGTGGTTGTTGAGGGTGACCCCCCGGTCCTGCATCTCCTTGAAGTAGCCGTAGTCCTCCTTGACCAGGTAGTCGCTGAGGAAGGCGGTGTACGGCACCTTCAGCTCGCTCATCATGCGCAGGAACGCCGGGTCCTTCTCGGCGCCGTCGTCGATGGTGAGGAAGACGATCTTCTCCTCGGTGGGGACGGTGGTGAAGACCGGCGGGAGGCCGCGTGCGGCGTGGTCGTCGACCTCGAAGCCCGCGCGGGTGGTGATCCGCGGCTTCTTCGCGGGCGGGGGCGGGGCCGTCAGCGGGACGCGTTTGAGGCCCCAGCGCCGCGCGGCGGCGGCCCGGACGGCGTGTTCCGCGTTCAGCCGGGAGGCGTAGGAGTCGAGCGCGCGGGCCGGGGGCGCCTGGAGCGGCTGCTGGCCGGAGGCGGGCCGCACCCCGAAGGCGCCCGGCGCGCAGCCCGCGGCCAGGGAGGCGACGGCGAGCACGGCGAAGCCCCCGCGGAGCCGCGTCCCCGGTGACGCCTTCCGAAACACCCCGCTTTTGTCATTTTGTACTACTACTCGCATGGTGCCGGATCCTCGCAGCCGCCGCCGTGGAACCCGGCCCGACACCGCGGCCGGAGACACACCGTCCACCGACTGGCCGACAATGGGCCGGTGAACGACCTCGACGCCCTCCTGCCCCTGCTCACCCCCGAGGGCCGCGCCCTCCTGGACGAGGTGCGCGGCACCGACCCCGCCCACGAGCTGGCGGTCGCCACCCGGCTGCGGCGCGAGCACCCCGCCGCCCTGGTGTCGGCGGCGCTCGGGCAGGCGCGGCTGCGGCAGCGGGCGGTGGCGAAGTTCGGCGCCGAGGACGCCCAGCGGATGTTCTTCACGCCGAACGGGGTGGAGCAGTCGACGCGGACGACGGTGGCTGCGTACCGGGCGGAGCGGCTGAGGGCGCTGGGGGTGACGTCCGTGGCCGACCTGTGCTGCGGGATCGGCGGGGACGCGATCGCGCTGGCCCGGGCCGGCATCCGGGTGCTGGCCGTGGACCGGGACCCGCTGACGGCGGCGGCGGCGCGGGCCAACGCCGACGCGCTCGGCCTCGCCGGCCTGATCGAGGTGCGGGAGGCGGACGTCACGGAGGTGGACACCGCCGGGTACGACGCCGTCTTCGTCGATCCGGCGCGGCGGGGCGGGCGGGGCCGCATTTTCGACCCGGAGGCGTACTCGCCGCCGCTGTCCTGGGCCGTGGCGGCCGCCCGTACGGCACCGCTCGCCGCCGCGCTGAAGGTCGCCCCCGGCATCCCCCACGAGGCCGTGCCCGACGGCGCCGAGGCCGAGTGGATCTCCGACGGCGGGGACGTGAAGGAGGCGGTGCTCTGGTTCGGCACCGAACCGGGCGCGGTGCGGGCGACGCTGCTGCCGGGGCCGCGCACCCTGCTCTCCCGGCACCTGCCCGACCCGGCGGTGCGTCCCGTGGGGCGGTACCTGTACGAGCCCGACGGCGCCGTCATCCGCGCCCATCTGGTCGCCGAGGTCGCCGAACGGGTCGGCGGCGGGCTGCTCGACGCGACCATCGCCTACGTCACGGCGGACGACCTGCGGCCCACGCCGTACGCCACCGCCTACGAGATCACCGACCACCTCCCCTTCAACGTCAAGAAGCTGAAGGCGCTGCTGCGGGAGCGGGGGGTCGGCACGCTGACCGTGAAGAAGCGCGGGTCGGCGGTGGAACCGGAGGAACTGCGCCGGAAGGTCAGGCCGCAGGGGCCGAACGCGGCGACGGTGTTCCTGACCCGGGTCGCGGGGGCGCCGGCGATGCTGGTCGGGCATCCGGTGCGCTAGACCCCGGCAGAACGGGTCAGCGCAGGGACGCCCACAGCCGTGTCGCCTCCGGCTCCTTCGCCACCACCCGGTCGGTGTCCCAGGGCGCCGGCACCACCGGCATGGTCACCGTCCGCACGGCGGTCGCCGACAGGCCCCGCAGGCTCCGGCCCAGGCCGACCAGTTCGCCGAGGGAGTCCAGGCCGGTGTCGGTGGTGAGGCTCTCGGTGGCGGCGTCGGCGACCCGGTACAGCCGGGCGGGGTCGGTGAGGAGGCCGGCGGAGGTGACCTGTTCCAGCAGCGCCGTGACCAGTTTGTGCTGGAGCTCTATGCGGGCGAGGTCGCTGCCCCCGGCGAGGCCGTGGCGGGTGCGGGCCAGGCCCAGGGCCCGGGTGCCGTCCAGGTGGTGGGTGCCCGCCGCCAGGCTCAGGTGGCTCTTGTCGTCGTCGATGTCCTCGTCGAGGGTGACCGTGACGCCGCCGAGCGCGTCCACGAGCCCGGCGAAACCGGCGAAGTCGATCTTCAGGTAGTGGTCCATGCGGAGGCCGGTGAGCGACTCGGCCGTCTTGACCGCGCACACCGGGCCGCCCACGGCGTACGCGGTGTTGAACATCACCTGGTGCGCCGCGCGCGTCGCGCCGCCGGTCGGCAGCGGGCAGGAGGGGCGCGTGACGAGCGTGTCGCGCGGGATGCTCACGACGGTGGCGCCGGTGCGGCCCGCGTCGAGGTGGACGACCATCGCGGTGTCGGAGCGGGCGCCCTCGCTGTCGCCGCCGCCCAGGCGCCGGTTCTCCTCGCCGCCGCGCGAGTCGGAGCCGAGGACGAGGATGTTCAGGGGCCCGGCCGGCAGCGGCTCGGCGGGGCCCGCGGCGGACGGCGCCGGTGCGGGCGCGGGCCGGACGGGGCGGTCGTCGCCGAGGGCGCCGTCGATGTCGACGCCGGTGATGTTGCCGCTCAGGTGCCGGTATGCCCACCCGGCCGCGGCGACGCCCAGCAGCAGCGCGCCCGCCAGGGCGAGGCCGGCGATCCTCACCACCCTCGACCGTCCGCTCATGGGCCCGTCCCCGTCCCCCCGCGTGCCGCGCGCCCCACCCGCGCGGCCCTCCCAGGCAGGAACGTACGTCCGAATTATGACGAGCGGACGTCCGGGACGGACTTTCTTGGGAATTTCTCAGACTTGCCGGTCACCCATGGCTCAGGAGGCCCCCTGGGCTCGGGAGGGACCCTGGGCTCGGGAGGGACCCTCTGCGCTCAGGAGGCCCCCTGGGCCACCGGCGGCGCTCCCGTGCTGCTGCGCACGACCAGGCTGGTCGCCAGTTCCACCCGGGTCGCCGCCGCGGAGCCGTCGCCGCGGCCGAGGTCGAGGACCAGACGGGCGGCGGCCTCGGCCATCTCGGTCAGCGGCTGCCGTACGGTCGTCAGCGGCGGCCCCACCCAGCGGGCCACCGGCAGGTCGTCGAAGCCCACCACGCTGAGGTCCTCCGGGATGCGCAGCCCCAGCTCGCGCGCGGCCTCGTACAGCCCGAGCGCCTGGAGGTCGTTGCCGGCGAAGACGGCGGTGGGCCGGTCGGGGCGGCGCAGCAGGGCGAGGCCCTCGCGGTAGCCGGCCTCGTGGTGGAAGTCGCCGGCCGTGATCAGGGCGGGGTCCACCGGCAGCCCGGCCGTCTCCAGGGCGGCCCGGTAGCCGTCGACGCGGGCGCGGGCGCACATCATCCGCGTCGGCCCGCTGATCGCGCCGATCCTGCGGTGTCCCAGCTCGATCAGGTGGCGGGTGGCCGCCAGTCCGCCCTGCCAGTTGGTGGCGCCGATCGACGGGACGTCGGCGCCCGGGTCGCCGGCCGGGTCCATCACCACGAACGGGATGGACCGGCTGGTCAGCAGGGCGCGCTGCGCCTCGTCGAGGCCGGACAGCACCAGCACCACGCCGTGCGGGCGGCGGGCGACGACCTGGTCGGCCCAGCTGCGCCCGGGGATCAGCCGTCCCGCGCTCTCGGAGAGGACGACGCTCAGTCCCGCGTCGCGCGCCACGTTCTCCACGCCCCGGATGACCTCCATCGCCCAGGCGCTCTCCAGTTCGTGGAAGACCAGGTCGATCAGGGGCGAGCGGGACGCCTCGGCCCGGCGGCGGCGGTAGCCGTGGACGCGCAGCAGCTCCTCCACCCGGCTGCGGGTGGCCGGGGCGACATCGGCACGGCCGTTGAGGACCTTCGAAACAGTCGGTGCCGACACGCCGGCCTCACGGGCGATCTCGGCGAGCGTCGCGGACTGCGCGGACCGCCCGTGCGTCCGGGTTTCAGCGGGCTGCGGGGATGTCATGGCGGCGATCGTATCCCCGCGGCCCTCGCCGATGAACCCATCGGAGGGCCACAGATTCCCGGAACATTCGATTGATCAACCGCAACATTCGGCAGTCTGCCCGCTCCGGCGGGGCGCCCGCCGTTCAGTCCGCGGCTGCGTCCACGGCCGCGTCCATGGCCCCGTCCACCGCCTCGAACCGCCACCGGTGCACCGCCCGCGTGACCAGATCCCCGTCCGGCTCGGGCAGTTCGGGGAGGTCGGCGTCGTACGGCGCGTCCCACCAGGTGATGACCAGGACCCGGTCCTGCGGGGCGCGGAAGGTCTCCCGGCGCAGCGGACGGGCCGGCAGCTCCTGCGCCCGGGCCCAGGCCAGCAGCTCCCCGCCGCGCCCGGCCGCGGCCCGCGCCTCCCACATCAGGGCCACCGTCATGAGTACAGGTTCTCCTTGCTCACCTCGTGCACGTGGTCGTGCCCGTGGCCCGGCACATGGGGGTCCGTCACCGGCAGCGAGGAGTCGGCGGACAGGTCCCAGTCGGAGGCGGCCCGGTTGCGGGCGACCATCTCCGCGCCGAGCGCCGCGACCATCGCGCCGTTGTCCGTGCACAGCTTCGGGCGCGGCACCCGCAGCCGGATGCCGGCGGCCTCGCACCGCTCCTGGGCCAGGGCGCGCAGGCGGGAGTTGGCGGCGACGCCGCCGCCGATCATCAGGTGGTCGACGCCCTCGTCCTTGCAGGCCCGCACGGCCTTGCGGGTGAGCACGTCCACGACCGCCTCCTGGAAGGAGGCCGCCACGTCCCGCACCGGCACCTCCTCGCCCGCCGCCCGCCTGGCCTCGATCCAGCGGGCCACGGCCGTCTTCAGGCCGGAGAAGGAGAAGTCGTACGCCGGGTCGCGCGGCCCGGTCAGCCCGCGCGGAAACGCGATCGCGTCCGGGTCGCCCTCGCGCGCGTACCGGTCGATGACCGGACCGCCGGGGAAGCCCAGGTTCAGCACGCGGGCGATCTTGTCGAACGCCTCGCCGGCCGCGTCGTCGATGGTGGCGCCCATGGGGCGCACGTCGGAGGTGATGTCGGCCGACAGCAGCAGGGAGGAGTGGCCGCCGGAGACCAGCAGCGCCATCGTCGGCTCGGGCAGCGGGCCGTGTTCGAGCTGGTCGACGCAGATGTGGGAGGCGAGGTGGTTGACGCCGTACAGGGGCTTGCCGAGCGCGTAGGCGTACGCCTTGGCCGCCGAGACGCCGACCAGCAGGGCGCCGGCGAGGCCGGGACCGGCGGTGACGGCGATGCCGTCCAGGTCCTTGGCGCTCACCCCCGCCTCCTTCAGCGCGCGGTCGATGGTGGGGACCATCGCCTCCAGGTGGGCGCGGCTCGCCACCTCCGGCACGACACCGCCGAAGCGGGCGTGCTCGTCGACGCTGGAGGCGACGGCGTCGGCCAGCAGGGTGGTGCCGCGGACGATGCCGACGCCGGTCTCGTCGCAGGAGGTCTCGATACCCAGGACGAGAGGCTCGTCGCGTGAGTCAGCCATTGATCTCGGTTCCTTGTACGCCGTTGAGGGAGGTTGCGGGGTCGGTCAGGCGCATCACCAGGGCATCCACGTTGCCCGGCTGGTAGTAGCCGCGTCTGAAACCGATGGGCTCGAAGCCGAAGCGCTCGTACAGCTTCTGGGCGCGGACGTTGTCGACGCGGCATTCGAGGAGCACCTCGGCACACTCGAAGGCGGTCGCGGCGCGCAGCAGTTCGGCCAGCAGCCGGCTGCCGAGTCCGGTGCCCCACTGGTCGCGGGCCACCGCGATGGTCTGGACGTCGCCGGTGTCGCCGGAGGCGGCCAGTCCCGCGTAGCCGACGATCCGGCCGTCCCGCTCGGCCACGAGGTAGCGGCGGGTGGCCCCAGGTCCGCGCGCGTGGGCCAGCTCGGACCAGAACATCCCCCGCGACCAGGCGTCCTCGGGGAACAGCTCCCGTTCCAGCTCCAGCACGGGGTCGATGTCCCACCAGCGCATCTCGCGCAGCGCGGCGGGCTCCGGCCCGGTCGTGCCTCCGGTCGTGCCTCCGGTCGTGCGTCCGGTCGTGCGTCCGGTCACTTCGGGGTGACCACCTTGTAGTTCTTGGGGACCTGGGCGTCGGGGCGGCGCAGGTACAGCGGCCGGGGCGCGGGCAGTTCCTCGCCCGCCGCGAGCCGCTCCGCGGCCAGCCGGGCCAGGGCGGCGGCCGAGACGTGCTCGGGTTCGTGGGCCCGGGGGAAGGTCTCCGGGTACAGCAGCGCGCCCGCGCCGACCGCGGGCAGGTCCCGGACCTGCTCGGCGATGTCGGCGGGCCGGTCGACGGCCGGGTCGGTGAGGCGGGTGCGGGAGTCGGCGTAGCGGGCCCAGTAGACCTCCTTGCGGCGGGCGTCGGTCGCCACGACGAAGGGGCCCGGCAGGTCGGCGGCGTACGCGAGTCCGTCCAGCGTGCACACACCGTGCACGGGCACGCCGAGCGCGAGGGAGAAGGTCTGCGCGGTCATCAGGCCGACGCGCAGGCCCGTGTACGGGCCGGGCCCGATGCCGGCGACGATGCCGGTGACGGCGTCGAGCTTCAGACCGGCCTCGGCGAGCACCCGGTCCACGGCCGGAAGCAGCAGCTCACCGTGGCGGCGCGCGTCCACCTGGCTCGACGAGGCGATGACGTCCGTACCGTCGTGCAGCGCGACGGTCACGGCGGGAGTGGCGGTATCCAGAGCGAGCAAGAGCACACGAACAGCCTACGGCTCCCTCGCCGGGCGCACGCCCGCCCCGGTCGGACGGTCACCTGCTGCTACCGTCGCCACGAAGCACGACGTACGACGACGAGGTGGTCGCCAGTGGCAAGCAGCAGCGCCGGGATCGTCGCCGGGCTCACCGCGGCGGCCCTCGCGACGGTGGGCGTCCTCGCCTACCAGGCGTCGGCCACGGTCCCGGCCGACCTGGGCAAGCCGCGGTCCGCCGCCGCTCCCGCCCCGGGGCCCGGCGCCACCGGGGCGCCCCGGGACGAGCGGGACCCCACCGCGCTGCCGGCCGATTCCGGGCAGGGCGAGCGGGTCGTGTACGCGCTGGGCGCCGACCGGGTGTGGCTGGTCGGCGCGGACAACCGGGTCCAGCGCACCTTCGAGGTCGCCCCCAGCTCGGTGGACCCGGCGCCGGGCAGCTACGCGGTCACGTCCCGCTCGAAGTCGGTCACCGGCTCCGACGGGGTCCCGGTCGAGCACGTCGTGCGCTTCACCAGCGTGGACGGCGTGGTCGTCGGCTTCAGCGCCGCCGTGGACGGCTCGATGCCGTCGCCCGACCCGGCTGTGCGCACGGGCGGCATCCGCGAGACCCGCGCGGACGGCGACGCGATGTGGCAGTTCGCGACCATCGGGCAGCGGGTCGTCGTCGTCCGCTGAGCCGGGCCGCGCGCCTCCGGCCCGCCCGCGCCGCCCGCCGGACCGGGGCCGCGAGCCGCGGCCTGCCCGTGGGGCTCAGGCGGCCTCGCGGTGCTCCCCGGCCGGCCGGGAGGCCGACACCGGAAGAGCCGGGTCCGAAAGGGCCGGGTCCGAAAGGGCCGGGTCCGAAAGGGCCGGGTCCGAAAGGGCCGGGTCCGGTAGGCGCGGCGGCGTGGAGAGGGCGGTGGCGGCGGCGCAGGCCGCCAGCAGGTCACGCATGGGCACCCCGGCCACTCCGGACACTCCGGCTGCTCCGGACGCTTCCGACGCTCCGGACACCGCGGACGCCTGTGCCTGTGACTGCGGCCGCGCGTTGGTCTCTGAAGCCGGCATGGACGCCTCCTGGGGCCGGGGGCGGACGTAGTTAGGTAGACCTAACTACGGACTGGATACCATGTGACCACGCGCGGCACGCCGAGCGCAACATCGTGCCGACACCTTGTCGGAACAATGTTCACGGGCGGGACGGAGCGCCGCCGCCGTCCGGCTCAGACGGCGAGCACGCTCAGGTCGGCCGCGGCCCAGCGCTCCCCGATGCCGGTCACCGTCACGTGCCGCACCTCGTCGGTGGTGTCGCCCACGGCCCGGTGGATGAGGATCTGGAGCCGGTCGTCGGTCAGCTCCTCGACCTTGCCCTCGCCCCACTCCACCACGACCACGGACTCGGGCAGGGAGACGTCGAGGTCGAGGTCCTCCATCTCGTCCAGGCCGCCGGACAGCCGGTAGGCGTCGACGTGGACGAGCGGCGGACCGTCGCCGAGGGAGGGGTGCACCCGGGCGATCACGAAGGTCGGGGAGGTGACGGCGCCGCGCACGCCGAGGCCCTCGCCCAGTCCGCGGGTCAACGTGGTCTTGCCGGCGCCCAGCTCCCCGGTGAGCATGACGAGGTCGCCGGCGCGCAGCAGCTTGGTGAGCCTGCGGCCCAGTTCCCGCATCTGGTCGGGGGAGGTGACGGTGATCTCGACGGCGGGCAGGGGCTCAGCCGGGCCCTGCGGTGCTGCTGGTGCTTCCATAGCCATCCACCGTAGCCCCTGCGGGCACCGCGCCCGCGCGGGCGAGCAGGTCGGCGAGGCGGTCGGTGACCTGGTCCGGGTGTTCCAGCATCACCAGGTGCCCGGCGTCCGGCACCAGGACCAGCTCGGCGTCCGGCAGCAGTCCGGCGATCGCCTCGCTGTGCTCGCTGGGCGTGACCATGTCCTGGGTGCCGGCCAGCACCAGCACCGGCAGGCCCGCGAAGTGGGCGAGCGCCTCCGTCTTGTCGTGGTCGTCGAAGGCCGGGTAGTACTCGGCGACGACGTCGATCGGCGTCGACTCGATCATCCGCTCGGCGAACCGGGCCACGGCCGGATCGACGTCCCGGGACGCGAACGAGTACCGCTTGACGATCCCGGCGAACAGGTCCGCGGTCGCCCGGCGCCCCTTCTCCACCAGTTCGGCCCGCTGCCCCAGCGCCTTCAGCACCCCCGGCAGCACCCGCCGCACCGCGTTGACCCCGGCGACGGGCAGCCCGAAGTTGACCTCGCCGAGCCGCCCGGAGGAGGTGCCGACCAGGGCGACGGCGGCGACCCGCTCCCGGATCAGCCCGGGGAACCGGTCGGCCAGCGCCATCACGGTCATGCCGCCCATGGAGTGGCCCACCAGCACGATCGGCCCCTCGGGCACGGCCGCGTCGATCACGGCCTTCAGGTCGCGGCCCAGCTCGTCGATGGTGACCGGCGCGCCGTCCTGGAGCTGCGCCACGCCCCGCCCGGACCGGCCGTGGCTGCGCTGGTCCCAGTACACGGCACGGACGACGCCCTGCAGGGCCGCCCGCTGGAAGTGCCAGGAGTCCTGGCTGAGGCAGTAGCCATGGCAGAAGACCACGGTGACCGGGGCGGGCTCCTTGCGGCCGAACAGCCGCCGGCGGCGCTGCGCCGGGCCGCCCTCGGGCTCGACGTCGTCGACCTCGTAGTACAGCTCGGTTCCGTCGTCGGCGTACGCCGTGCCGGGCGTGCCGCGCAGCGCGCCGTACGGCCCGGCCGCGTCCAGGACGAGCCGTGCCCGGCGGCGTATGGCGCGGCCGACGGTGAGCCGCTCCAGGGCGACGCCGGCCGCCGCGCCCGCCGCGACGACGCCCAGCGCGACGCCGGCGATGCCGGTGGCCCGGCGCCAGCCTCCGGCAGCCGCTTCCGTGGCGGAGGCGACGGCCGCCGCGGCGACGTCCGCGACGGCCTCCCCGCTGCTCTCGCTCACGTGCCGCTCCTCCTCGCCGGACTGGTGTCCGGCTCGTTCACCGGTGTGGGGCCTTGCCTGTGGACGGTGCCCGAAGTGCCGGGCCGCTCTTGTCGGTTACCCGGCTTGCCGCCCGTTCATCTGGGCGCCGGCCGCGGGGTCGTCGTCCACGTAGACGCGGGGGACGCGCGGGCCGATCCGGGTGACGATCTCGTACGCGATGGTGCCCGCGGCCTGCGCCCAGTCCTCGGCGGTGGGCTCGCCGTGGTCGCCGGGCCCGAACAGGACGGCCTCGGCGCCCGGTCCGGGCTCGTCCCCGCCGAGGTCGACGACGAACTGGTCCATCGCGATCCGCCCGGCGACCGTGCGCCACTTGCCGTCGACCAGGACGGGCCCGGCGGAGGAGGCGTGGCGCGGGATGCCGTCGGCGTACCCCAGCGGGACGAGGCCGAGGGTGGTCTCGCCGGGTGTGGTGTAGCGGTGCCCGTAGCTGACGCCGTGTCCGCCGGGCACGTGCTTGACCAGGGCGAGCGAGGCGGACAGCGTCATCACCGGGCGCAGCCCGAAGTCGGCGGGGGTGCCGATCTCGGGGCTGGGCGAGATGCCGTACATCGCGATGCCCGTCCGTACGAGGTCGAAGTGGGCCTCGGGCAGGGTGAGCGTGGCCGGCGAGTTGGCGATGTGCCGCACCTCGGGGCGGACGCCCTGCCGCTCGGCGTAGGCCACCATCTCCCGGAAGAGGGTGAGCTGGGCGGCGATGGAGGGGTGGCCCGGCTCGTCGGCGCAGGCGAAGTGCGACCACAGGCCGGTGATCTTCATCAGGCCCTCGCGCTCGGCCCGCAGGGCCTCCCGGACCAGTTCGGCCCAGTCCTCGCCGGGCTGGCAGCCGCCCCGTCCGAGCCCGGTGTCGGCCTTGAGCTGCACGCGCGCGGGGCGGCCCGCGAGACGGGCGGCGCCGACGACCTCCTCCAGGGCCCACAGGCCGCTGACGGACATGTCCAGGTCCGCCTCGACGCCCTCCCGCCAGGGCCCGCCCGGCGTCCACAGCCAGCACATGATCCGCACGTCGGCGGGGATGCCGTCCGCCGCCCGCAGCGCGAGCGCCTCCTGCGGTGTCGCCGCGCCCAGCCAGGTCGCGCCGGCCTCGACGGCCGCGCGGGCGCACGGGAGCGCGCCGTGGCCGTAGGCGTCGGCCTTCAGCACGGCCATGACGGCCGCGCCGCGCGCCCGCCGGCGAAGAGCGCGCACGTTGGCCCGCAGGGCGGCCAGATCGATCTCGGCGCGGGCCCGCAGGGGCGCGGTCCGCTGGGCTGCTGTCTCACTCATCGTGGCCCAGTGTCTCAGAGCGCCACGCCGGGCGGTCCGACCACACCGGCCCGGACCGCCCCCTGTGCCCCATCCGGTACGGCGCCCTGCCACGCCCCTCCCGGAACCGCCTCCGCCCCGCACTCCCCCTCACCGGCGTCCCCCGCGCCACCCGCCGGGCCTCCGCCCCGCCGCTCCCCGCACGCGGGCGACCGCCCCCGTACGGCATCCCGCCACGCCGTGCCCCTCACCCCACCACCCCGCCGGGCCTCCGCTCCGCCACTCCCCGCACGCACGGGCACCCGCCCCCGCGCCCGTACGGCATCCCGCCACGCCGTGCCCCTCACCCCACCACCCCGCCGGGCCTCCGCTCCGCCACTCCCCGCACGCACGGGCACCCGCCCCCGTACGGCATCCCGCCGGTCCCGGAGATGCGTTGATGTTTCCCGTGACCCGCACCCGCCCCCGTACGGCATCCCGCCACGCCGTGCCCCGCACACCCCCGCCGACGCCCCCCTCCCCCCCTCACCCCCTCACCCCGTCACCCAGCCCCCCTTCCCCCTCCTCGCTGCCGCTCCCCTACATCCGCTCCCGCGCCACGTCCCGCCACGCCCGCGGGATCGCCTCGGCCACGTCGTGCGCCCCCGCCGGTGCCCCGTCCGCCGCGAACCGTCCGGCCAGCCCGTGCAGGTACGCCGCCACGCTCGCCGCGTCCTGCGCCGGGAGCCCCGCCGCCAGCAGCGACCCCGCCAGCCCCGACAACACGTCCCCGCTCCCGGCCGTCGCCAGCCAGGACGTCCCCGTGGCGTTCACCCGTACCGGGCGCCCGCCCTCCGGGCCGGCCACCACCGTCGTGGAGCCCTTCAGCAGCACGGTCGCCCGGTAGCGGGCCGCCAGTTCCCGCGCCGAGGACAGCCGCGCCGCCTCGACCTCCTCGCGGCTCACGTCGAGCAGCGCGGCGGCCTCCCCGGCGTGCGGGGTCATCAGGGTCGGTGCGGTGCGGGCCCGGACGGCGTCCCGGTCGGCCAGCCGCAGCCCGTCCGCGTCGACCAGCACGGGAACGTCCGCCGCCAGCACCTCGGCCACGGTCGCCGCGTCGTCCCCGGCCCCCGGCCCGACGACCCACGCCTGCACGCGCCCCGCCCGCTTCGGCCCCTGGTCCGACACGAGCGTCTCGGGGAAGCGGGCGATCACGGCGTCCCCGGCGGGCCCGACGTACCGCACGGCCCCGGCTCCGCCCCGCAGCGCGCCGGACACGGCGAGGACGGCCGCCCCCGGATACCGCGCGGACCCGGCGGCGATGCCGACGACCCCGCGCCGGTACTTGTCGCTCTCGCTCGCCGGCACCGGCAGCAGCCGGGCCACGTCCGCGTGCTGCAACGCCTCCAGGGCGGGCTCGGCGGGCAGTCCGGGCCGCAGCCCGATGTCGACCAGCCGCACCGATCCGGCGTACTCCCGCGCGGGATCGACCAGCAGCCCCGGCTTGTGCGTCCCGAACGTCACCGTCACGTCGGCCCGTACGGCGGCCCCGTGCACCTCTCCCGTGTCGGCGTCGACGCCGCTCGGCAGGTCGACGGCGACGACGGCGGCCCGGGCCCGCCCGGCGGCGGTGGCGAGCGGCACGGCGTCCGGCCGCAGCCCGCCCTTGCCGCCGATGCCGACGATGCCGTCCACGACGAGGTCGGCCCGCTCGATCGCCCGCTCGCCCGCTCCGGCGTCCACGGCCCGCCCGCCGGCCCGGCGCAACGCGGCCAGCCCGGCGGCGTGCGCCCGCTCCGGCGCGAGGAGCACCGCCGTCACACCCGCGCCCCGCCGGGCGAGCCGCGCCCCGGCATACAGGGCGTCACCCCCGTTGTCACCGCTGCCGACGAGCAGCACGACCCGGCTGCCGTACACCCGCCCGAGCAGCTCCGCGCAGGCGGCGGCGAGCCCGGCCGCCGCCCGCTGCATCAACGCCCCGCCGGGGAGCCGCGCCATCAGCTCCCGCTCGGCCGCCCTGACCGTCTCCACGCTGTACGCAGTACGCATGCCGTCGAGTCTGCCCCGTGGGCCGCGGACCCTGCCGTATCCCGGGGAGGAAAACCCCCGCGCCTTCGCACCGGCCCCGCGACCGGCTCAGTCCGTCGCCGTACTGCTCCTGCGCGCCCGGATCGCCGACCGCGCCTCCGCCTGGGCGATGCGCGCCGGGAGCGGCCCCGTAGGGCCGGGGCCGGGCAGGGGAGGCGATACGAAGAACCCCGGCCCTGTGACACAGGACCGGGGTCTTCACCGAGCGCCGGGCAGGCCTTGCACCTGCATCTCCCCGCAGGAAGCGGGGCGTCTTTCCTTGGACCACCAACGCGGGCCGCATCGCCGCCGTCGCGGCGTGCGCTCAAGATCGATCTTACCGCATGCGGGGCGCGTCGCGCACGGCGCGTTCAGCCGGCGTCCCCCGACGGCACGGACCGCGCGAGGCGGAATCCCACGTCGTCGACCCGGAAGGACGGATGGCTGCGGCGCCGCACGGAAGCCCGGCAGCTCCAGTGCTCGTCGAACCAGCCCCCGCCGCGCAGCACCCGGTAGGTGCCGTAGACCTCGGCGTCGTAGACGTCCCAGCACCATTCCCAGACGTTGCCGAGCATGTCGTACAGCCCCCACGGGTTGGGCCGTCTGCCGCCCACCTCGTGGACCCGGCCGCCGGAGTTGCCGCGGTGCCAGGCGATCTCGTCGAGCGGCCCGTGGCGCGGACCCGAGGTCCCGGCGCGGCGGGCGTGTTCCCACTCGGCCTCGGTCGGCAGCCGGTACCCGTCGGCCGTGGTGTCCCACGCGACGTCGTCGTCCTCGTCGTCCTCGCCGTCGCCCCGGAGGAGGCAGGCAGGGCTGAGGCCCTCCTTGAGCGACAGGGCGTTGCAGAACCGGACCGCTTCCCTCCAGGAGATGCCCTCGACGGACAGCCGGCCTTCCCCGCCCCGGCCGGCCGGTCACCGGTGACCTGCACGTACCGGGCCCGGGTCACCTGATGCGCCGACAGGAGGCAGGAGGCGACGGCGTCCTCCCAACTGCGCCGCGTCCGCCGGTCCGTCAGCGTCACCCGGCCCGACGGAACGCGGACCATCCCGCTTTCCCCGCTCGTGTCCATGACCGGATGATCCCCTCACTCGTCTCGCGGTCGTCAGCCCTCCGCGACGACCACCGCGGACGCCACCCCCGCGTCATGGCTGAGCGACACGTGCCACGACCGCACCCCCAGCTCGGCCGCCCGCGCCGCCACCGTGCCGGTCACCCGCAGCCTGGGCTGCCCGCTGTCCTCGACGTACACCTCTGCGTCCGTCCAGTGCAGCCCCGCGGGCGCACCGAGCGCCTTGGCCAGGGCCTCCTTCGCCGCGAAACGGGCGGCGAGGGAGGCGACACCCCGGCGCTCCCCACTGGGCAACAGCAACTCGTCGGTGAGGAAAAGCCGTTGGGCCAGCCCGGGCGTACGCTCCAGCGACGCCGCGAACCGGTCGATCTCGGCCACGTCGATACCGACCCCGATGATGCTCATGCCCAGCACCTTACGAGGCGCCGCCCAGGGCCCCTTCCCCTTCCCCTTCCCCTTCCTCACCGACGAACAGGTCTTCCGCGCGCTCGGCCGTCACGGCCCTGGCGAGCCAGTCGTCGAGACGGTCGAGGTCCGTGCACCCGCTGATGCGGGCACGCACGTCATCGGTGACGGCCAGCCCGCGCACGTCCAGGACGCGCAGGACACCCTCGGCCTTGCCCCTGGCCTCGCCCTTGGCCTCGCCCTTGGCCTCGCCCTCCAGGTACGCCTCTTCGAAAACCGTGCCCCTGCCCGGGAAGTAACTGACGACCATTTTCTCCAGCTCTCTCCACGTCTCCTTGGCCGGAGTGTCCTCCAGGCCGATTTCCAGCAGTTCCGACCAGTACTTGGCGGTGGGCTTGTCGAACGACCGCATTCCGCGGGCCAGCACATTCAGTATGGCGGCGATTCCCTCGCTTTCGCTGTGCACGATGGCGCTGAACGTCGCCAGCGCCGGCTGCCGGGCCACCACCGCCTCATCGGTGACCTTCGGGACACTGTCCGGGCCCAGTACGAAGGGACGGGTGGTCTGGGTCGTCCAGGGGCCGACGCGGCACACGAAAGGCCCGGCCGCCCAGGCGGCGGTGGACCGGTTCCGGCAGACCGTGACGAGCAGCACCGGCAGGCCGAACTTGGCTTGCAGGTACGCCACGTAGTACGCCCAGCTGCTCCCCTTGTCCGGAGCCCGCCGGGTCTGGGCCTCGATGGCGAGCAGGAAGCTCTCCCCTTCCGAGGGCTCGACCCTCAGCACCGTGTCCACCCGGCGCTCCACGGGTTTCAGTTCCGTGGCGTCGGGCGTGACGGGCTCGATGGCCGCCTTCGCGGGAAGCGGGAGACCCAGCACCTCGAAGATCGGGGCCAGGACCTCTGGGTGATCCTGGAAGATCCGGTGCGAGGCCTCATGGGTGGATGTGACCATGCGGGCAACGTAGGCGGACGGAAAGCCGGTTCGCCCGGGAGACCGGAGAACGTTCACTCTTTCGAGAATTGAAAAGACGTTTACGCCCCCGTTCCTCCGAAGACCCGGCCGAGGAAGCCCCACCCCCGGCCGGGAACCCCATCGCTCCCTCCGGCTTCAGGAGAACCGGGGAAACCTCACTCCACCGTCACCGACTTCGCCAGGTTCCGGGGCTGGTCCACCTCGTTGCCCCGCGCCGTCGCCAGTTCGCACGCGAAGACCTGCAGCGGCACCGTCGCCACCAGCGGCTGGAGCAGCGTCGGCGTGGCGGGGATGCGGATGAGGTGGTCGGCGTAGGGGACGACCGCGTCGTCGCCCTCCTCCGCGATGACGATGGTGCGCGCGCCCCGGGCCCGGATCTCCTGGATGTTGGAGACGATCTTGTCGTGGAGGACGGACCGCCCGCGCGGCGAGGGCACCACCACGACGACCGGCAGGTCCTCCTCGATCAGCGCGATCGGCCCGTGCTTCAGCTCGCCCGCCGCGAAGCCCTCGGCGTGCATGTAGGCGAGTTCCTTGAGCTTGAGGGCGCCTTCGAGCGCGACCGGGTAGCCCACGTGCCGCCCCAGGAACAGCACGGTGTTCTTGTCGGCGAGGGAGCGCGCGAGCTCCCGTACGGGCTCCATGGTCTCCAGCACCCGCTCCACCGCGCCGCCGATCTGCGCCAGGTCGCGGATGACGTCCCGGATCTCGTCGCCCCACTTGGTGCCCCGCACCTGGCCCAGGTACAGCGCCACCAGGTAGCACGCCACCAGCTGCGTCAGGAACGCCTTCGTCGAGGCGACCGCGACCTCCGGCCCGGCGTGCGTGTACAGCACCGCGTCCGACTCCCGCGGGATCGTGGAGCCGTTGGTGTTGCAGATGGCCAGCACCTTGGCGCCCTGTTCGCGGGCGTGGCGCAGCGCCATCAGGGTGTCCATGGTCTCGCCGGACTGGGAGATCGCGACGACCAGCGTCTGGTGGTCGAGGATCGGGTCGCGGTAGCGGAACTCGCTGGCGAGCTCGACCTCGCAGGGGATGCGGGTCCAGTGCTCGATGGCGTACTTCGCGATCAGCCCGGCGTGGAAGGCCGTACCGCACGCGACGATGACGACCTTGTCCATCTCGCGCAGCTCCGGGGCGGAGATCCGCACCTCGTCCAGCGTCAGGGAGCCCGACGCGTCGATGCGGCCGAGCAGGGTGTCGGCGACCGCCTTGGGCTGCTCGGCGATCTCCTTCAGCATGAAGTAGTCGTAGCCGCCCTTCTCGGCGGCGGAGGCGTCCCAGTCGACGTGGTACGAGCGGACCTGTGCCGGGCTACCGTCGAACCCGGTCACCGTCACGCCGTCCCGGCGCAGTTCGACGACCTGGTCCTGGCCCAGCTCGATCGCCTCCCGGGTGTGGGCGATGAACGCGGCGACGTCGGAGGCGAGGAAGGACTCGCCCTCCCCCACGCCCACCACCAGCGGCGAGTTGCGGCGCGCGCCCACGACCACGTCCGGCTCGTCGGCGTGCACGGCCACCAGCGTGAACGCGCCCTCCAGCCGCCGGCACACCAGCCGCATCGCCTCCGCCAGGTCGGCGCAGGAGGAGAACTCCTCGGCGAGCAGGTGGGCGACGACCTCGGTGTCGGTCTCGGAGGTCAGCTCGTGCCCGCGTTCGGCCAGCTCGGCCCGGAGCGCGGCGAAGTTCTCGATGATGCCGTTGTGGACGACGGCGACCCGGCCGGCGTTGTCCAGGTGCGGGTGGGCGTTGGCGTCGGTGGGGCCGCCGTGGGTGGCCCAGCGGGTGTGGCCGATGCCGGTCGTGCCGGCGGGCAGGGGCCGTTCCGCCAGCTCCTTCTCCAGGTTGACGAGCTTGCCGGCGCGCTTGGCGGGGGCGAGCCCGCCGTCCGCGAGCACGGCGACGCCCGCCGAGTCGTATCCCCGGTACTCCAGCCGCTTCAGCCCGGCCATCACGACATCGAGCGCCGACTGCGACCCCACGTAACCCACGATTCCGCACATGAGCGGCAGCCTACGGCGGGATCACGCCCCGAACCCGCCTCCGCGTGCCCGAAATCGGAAATTCCCACCGGTGTACGAGGCGCTGACGGGGTCGGAACCACCGGACGGCCGGGAGACGGGGCCGACCCGGCCGACGCCCGGACGTGACCCACCCCACCTGCCGTCCCCTGCGGACTCCGTTAACAATGGACTGTGATCTCTCCGGCTCCCTCGATGCCCCGGAGCGCCCACCGGCACAGGCCGGAGGCGACTCCCTACGTCGACCTCACCCGCGCCGAGTGGAGCGCGCTGCGTGACAAGACGCCGCTGCCGCTGACCGCCGAGGAGGTCGAGAAACTGCGCGGCCTCGGTGACGTCATCGACCTCGACGAGGTGCGGGACATCTACCTGCCGCTGTCCCGGCTGCTCAACCTCTACGTCGGCGCCACGGACGGCCTGCGCGGCGCGCTCAACACCTTCCTCGGCGAACAGGGCTCCCAGTCCGGCACCCCGTTCGTCATAGGGGTCGCGGGTTCCGTCGCCGTCGGCAAGTCCACCGTCGCCCGCCTCCTCCAGGCCCTGCTGCGGCGCTGGCCCGAGCACCCGCGCGTGGAGCTGGTGACCACGGACGGCTTCCTGCTGCCGACCAAGGAGCTCCAGGCGCGCGGCCTGATGTCGCGGAAAGGTTTCCCCGAGTCCTACGACCGCCGCGCGCTGACCCGCTTCGTCGCCGACATCAAGGCGGGCAAGGACGAGGTGACCGCCCCGGTCTACTCCCACCTCATCTACGACATCGTCCCCGGCGAGAAGCTCGTCGTGCGCCGCCCCGACATCCTCATCGTCGAGGGCCTCAACGTCCTCCAGCCCGCCCTGCCCGGCAAGGACGGCCGCACCCGGGTCGGCCTCGCCGACTACTTCGACTTCAGCGTGTACGTCGACGCCCGCCCCGAGGACATCGAGCGCTGGTACCTGAACCGCTTCAAGAAGCTGCGCCAGACCGCCTTCCAGAACCCGTCCTCGTACTTCCGCAAGTACACCCAGGTGTCGGAGGAGGAGGCCCTCGACTACGCCCGCACCACCTGGCGGACCATCAACAAGCCCAACCTGATCGAGAACGTCGCTCCCACCCGCGGCCGGGCCACCCTGATCCTGCGCAAGGGCCCGGACCACAAGGTGCAGCGGCTGAGCCTGCGCAAACTGTGACCGCTACGCTGCCGCCATGCTGCACCTGCGCCTGATCTGCCCGGCCGACCGGACCGACGAGGTGGTCCGCGTGATCGAGCGGACGGTCGGCACCACGCACCTCGTCGTCCTGCCGGGCGCCGCCCGGGTCCCGTCCGGGGACCTCGTGCTGTGCGACGTGGCCCGCGAGGCGGGCGACGAGCTCATCGGCGAACTGCGGACGCTGGGCCTGGACCGGACGGGCTCGATCGCCGTGGAGAACATCGACCTGTCGCTGTCGAAGCGGGCCGAGAGGGCCGAGGAGGAGGCGCCGGGCGAGGCCGCGGACGCGGTCCTGTGGGAGCACCTCACGGACGCCACGCACGAGGAGTCGACGCTCTCCATCACCTACGTCGCCTTCATCACGCTGGCCACGGTGATCGCGGCCTGCGGTGTGGTGCTGGACAACGCCATCCTGATCGTGGGCGCGATGGCGGTCGGCCCGGAGTTCGGGCCGCTGGCCGGCTTCTGCACGGCCCTGGTGCAGCGGGCCTCCCGCCTCGCGCTGCGGTCGCTGACCGCGCTGCTGGTGGGCTTCGCGGTGGCGATGGCGGTGACGGTCGTCTTCAGCTGGTTCATGGACGCCGTCGGCCTGTTCACCGAGGCGAAACTGGAGGGCGAACGGCCGCAGACGGGCTTCGTCTACGCCCCCGACTGGTTCTCGTTCGTCGTGGCGGTCCTCGCCGGCATGGCGGGCACCCTCTCCCTGACGTCCGCGAAGTCCGGCGCCCTGGTCGGCGTCGCCATCTCCGTCACCACGGTCCCGGCCGCCGCCAACGCGGCCGTCGCCCTCTCCTACGGCGACATGAAGCAGACGGTGGGCTCCACCGAGCAGCTCCTGCTGAACCTGCTCGGCATCGTCCTCGCCGGCACGCTGACGCTGCTCGCCCAGAAGGCCCTCTGGGCGAGCCAGCGCCCGCGCATGACGAAATCCGGCTGAGCCCTTTCCCCCAGATCACCGGATCACCGGTCCGGGCGGCGAGCGCGCGTGCCGGGCGTCGCGACGCCGCGGAGATCCACCGGAAGCCCTCTACGGCGAGCGGGCCCTGTCCCGCTCCACCCGCGACGCCCTGGACCGGACCGGCGGCGCGACCGGACCGGAGGCACGACCGGACCAGCGGCGCGGCCGGCCGATCCGGACGGGACCGCCCGGCCCGCTCCCCTCAGCCGAGCGCCGACTTCACCACGTCGGCCAGCCGCCCGGCCACCTTCCGCGCCTGCTCGATGTCGGCGGCCTCGACCATCACCCGCACCAGCGGCTCGGTGCCGGAGGGACGCAGCAGCACCCGCCCCGTGGAGCCGAGTTCGCCCTCGGCCTCGGCGACCGCGGCGGCCAGCTCGGCGGAGGTGCCGACCCGGGACTTGTCGACGTCCGGCACGTTGACGAGCACCTGCGGCAGCCGCTCCATGACGGAGGCGAGCTCCTTGAGCGTACGGCCGCTCTCGGCGACCCGCGCCGCCAGCAGCAGGCCGGTCAGCGTGCCGTCACCGGTCGTGGCGTGGTCGAGGACGATGACGTGACCGGACTGCTCGCCGCCCAGGGCGTAGCCCTTGTCCTTCATCTCCTCCAGGACGTACCGGTCGCCGACCGCGGTCTGCACCAGGTGGATGCCCGCGCGCTCCATGGCCAGCTTGAAGCCCAGGTTGGACATGACGGTCGCGACGACGGTGTCGGCGCGCAGGGCGGAACGCTCCCGCATCGCCAGCGCCAGCACGGACAGGATCTGGTCGCCGTCCACCTCGCTGCCGGTGTGGTCCACGGCCAGGCACCGGTCGGCGTCGCCGTCGTGCGCGATGCCGAGGTCGGCGCCGTGCTCGACGACGGCGGCCTTCAGCAGGTTCAGGTGGGTCGAGCCGCAGCCGTCGTTGATGTTGAGGCCGTCCGGCTCGGCGCCGATGGTGACCACCTCGGCGCCGGCCCGCGCGAACGCCGTCGGCGAGACCCGCGAGGCCGCGCCGTGCGCCTCGTCCAGGACGATCTTCAGCCCGTCCAGGCGGTTGGGGAGGGCGTCGAGCAGGTGGGCGACGTACTGGTCGAAGCCCTCGTCGTACTCCCGCACCCGGCCCACGCCGGCGCCGGTCGGGCGGTCCCAGGGCGCGCCGGTGCGGTGCTCCGCGTAGACGGCCTCGATCCGGTCCTCCAGCTCGTCGGCGAGCTTGTGACCGCCGCGGGCGAAGAACTTGATGCCGTTGTCCGGCATGGCGTTGTGGCTGGCGGAGAGCATCACGCCGAGGTCGGCGCCGAGCGCGCCGGTGAGGTGGGCCACCGCGGGCGTCGGCAGCACGCCGACCCGCAGCACGTCCACGCCGGCGCTGGCCAGGCCCGCGACCACGGCCGCCTCCAGGAACTCCCCGGACGCCCGCGGGTCACGTCCGACCACCGCGGTCGGCCGGTGTCCTTCGAACGTGCCCGCCTCGGCCAGCACGTGCGCCGCGGCGACGGAGAGGCCGAGCGCCATCTCGGCCGTCAGATCCGCGTTGGCGACACCGCGCACGCCGTCCGTGCCGAAGAGTCGTCCCACTTGTCCTCCTGAGGAAGCATCAGTTCCGAAAAGCCGTGCCGGTGCGGCCCACGCACGCGCCTTCCGCATCCCGGGCGGGTGACGGCATCGCCCCGCGATGCCCTTGCGACGCCCGGCCATCCGATCGCACAAGCCTATGAGCACCTTGTGCCGTTATACGCCCACCGGCGGTGATAGACGAACGCCCCGGCGGCACTGTGGCGTGCCGCCGGGGCGTTCGGAGTACGAGCAGGCGACTGCGATTAGCGCTTGCTGTACTGCGGGGCCTTGCGGGCCTTCTTCAGACCGGCCTTCTTCCGCTCGACCGCGCGGTCGTCGCGGCGCAGGAAGCCGGCCTTCTTCAGCGGGCCGCGGTTGTTGTCGACGTCCGCCTCGTTCAGCGCACGGGCGACACCCAGACGGAGCGCACCGGCCTGACCGGAGACACCGCCACCCGCGATGCGGGCGATGACGTCGTAACGGCCCTCGAGCTCGAGCACCTTGAAGGGCTCGTTGACTTCCTGCTGGTGCACCTTGTTCGGGAAGTAGTCCTCGAGGGTGCGACCGTTGATCTTCCACTTGCCGGTGCCCGGAACGATCCGGACGCGGGCGATGGCGTTCTTGCGGCGGCCCAGACCGGCGGCGGGCTGGGGCTCACCGAAGCGCGAGGCGAGGGACTCGGAGGTGTACTCACCCTCCACCGGAACCTCGGTCTCGGTGGTGTAGCTGTCGATGTCAAGCTCTTCGAGCGGCTGCTCGGCAGTGGTCTCGGCCACGATTCTCCTCAGATTCTCTTCAGTCTTAGGGGGTGGCCGGACTTACTGCGCGACCTGGGTGATCTCGAACGGCACCGGCTGCTGGGCAGCGTGCGGGTGCTGGTCGCCCGAGTAGACCTTCAGCTTCGAGAGCATCTGACGGCCCAGGGTGTTCTTGGGGAGCATGCCCTTGACGGCCTTCTCGATGGCCTTCTCGGGGTTCTTGGCCAGCAGCTCGTCGTAGCGGACGGAGCGCAGACCACCCGGGTAGCCGGAGTGACGGTAGGCCATCTTCTGGGTCCGCTTGTTGCCGGACAGGTGCACCTTGTCGGCGTTGATGATGATGACGAAGTCACCAGCGTCGACGTGCGGCGCGTAGATCGGCTTGTGCTTGCCCCGCAGAAGGGTGGCGGCGGTGGAGGCGAGACGGCCCAGGACAACGTCCTGAGCGTCGATGACGTGCCACTGGCGCGTCACATCGCCGGGCTTGGGGCTGTACGTACGCACGGTTCGTAGCCTTCGCTTCTTCAGTGAATGGTCCTGACAAGGTCACCGAAGACGATCACGACAGCCTAGACCGCACAGCGGTGACGCAAGCCGCGTGCCTGGTCGCTGGTCATCGGCCCGGTGGACCGGTGTAAGGGCCCCTCACGTGAGAATGAGCAAGCCAATACACATAACGAAAGTGCAGGATACCTGCGGCGCGGCAGCCGGGTCAAAACGGGGCCGTGGGCACCCGCGCCGACCGGTCGGCCCCCTCAGTGTAGGCGGGCGGCCTCCCCTCCGCTCCCGTCCCGTCCCCTCCCCCGCCCCGGCCCCGCACCGCCTGGCGCGCCACCACCCAGGCCAGCGCGCACAGGGTGGCCGCGTCCTTGAACGCCCGGCGCCGCCCCGTCTCCAGATACGGCCAGGTCAGCCCGGGCAGCTGCGGCACGAGGGAGAGCCAGAACCAGGGCCGCCGGGCCGCCGAGCCGCCCTGCGGCAGCCCGGCCAGCAGCACCGGCAGCACGACCAGCAGGTAGTGGTCGTAGGAGGGCCGGGAGACGAGGAACGCCGCGAGCATCAGGCCGGCGGCGGTCTCGGCGAGCCGCAGCGGACCGGGCCCCGCACGGCGCCAGCGCCGGTACGCGCACCCCACCCCGAGGGCCGCCGCGAGCGCCGCGGCGCCCTCGGCGAGCGGGCGCGGCACCCCCAGGCGCGGCAGCACGGCCGCCGGGGACGCCTCGTACAGCCGTACGAAGCCGTCGTCGCCGTGGAGCAGGAAGGGCAGGGTGCGGGTGAAGAAGCCGGCCGGGTCGGGCATCAGCAGCGCCGCCCCGGCGGACGCCAGCGCGGGCACCAGCAGCACCGCGCCGAGGGCCCGCCGGCGCCCGGCGAAGAGGAACAGCAGCACCAGCGGCGCCAGCAGCGGCTTCAGCGCGACGGCGGCGCCCACCACCACCCCCGCGGCGGTCCACCGGCCCCGGCTCGCCAGCAGCAGGCACAGCGGCAGCGCCACCGCCGCGGTCACCGTCCAGTTGCCCAGCCGCACCAGATGCCCGAACGGCGCGAAACCCGCCGCCAGCCCGATCAGGCCGAGGGCGGCGAAGCGGCTGCCCAGCGGGACGCGGTACAGCCTCAGGGCGCAGGCCCAGCCCAGCGCCAGCAGGCCCGTGACCGCGAGCGGCACCAGCACCCGCAGCACCGCCGCGGGCAGCAGGGCCTGCGGCGCGGCGGCCAGGACCGCGCCCGGGAGGTACAGGAAGTGGGGGTCGTCATAGGGGTCGCCGCCCGCCAGCCAGGTCCGGGCGGCCCGCACCACGATCGCGTTGTCCATCCCCCCGTCCGGGGTCGCGCGCGCCGCGTACACCGCCGGCGCGCCCAGCACCGCCGCGAGCGCCGCCCACAGGTACCGGCCCGCCGGCCGCCCCAACCACCCGGAGATGTCGCTTTTGCCCGTCCGCATGGGAGGAACGCTAGGGGCTGCGGGGGCCCCGGGGGCGGACCAGCACGCCTCATGTCCCGTCTAAGATGCGCCCCATGAGCTTTGGGCAGGGGGGACCCGACTCCCAGTGGGATCCCTGGACACCGCAATCCCAGCAGTCCCAGCAGCCCCAGCAGCCCTGGAACGGCGGCGGCGGCGACAGCCCGGACTGGGAGGCGCTCGCCGCGGCCTCCGAGGCCCGCGCCAAGCGCCGCCGGCTGCTGTTCATCGGCGGCGGCGCGCTGGCCACCGTGGCGGTCGCGGCGGCCGTCGCCGTGGCCGTGGTCTCGGCCAACGGCTCCGGCACGCGTGCGGGCGGCCCCTCCGGTTCCCCCACCACGGCCGACATTCCCAGCGAATCGGCCTCGGCCCCGTCCTTCGCCCCGACCAGCGCCCCGCCGCCGCTGGACCCGAAGGACTTCATCTCCAGCAAGAAGAAGGACACGGCCCCGCTCGGCGCGGAGATCTTCTTCCCGGGCACGCAGCTGACCATGGGCGAGACGGTGTACAAGAAAGGCCCGCTGGCCGACACCCGCGCCTGCGCCTCCGCCGCCCAGAAGACCCTGCCCGCGGTCCTCACCGGCAACGGCTGCACCCGCCTGATGCGCGTCACCTACACCAAGGGCGACGTCGCCGTGACGCTCGGCGTGGCCGTCTTCGACACCGAGGCGCAGGCGAAGGCCGCCAAGGGCCAGGCCGACACCAAGAGCATCGTGAGCCCGCTGACCGGCGACGGCGTGACGTCCTTCTGCACCGGCGCCGTGTGCCGCTCCACCACCAACGCCTACGGCCGCTACGCCTACTTCACGATCGCCGGCTTCACCACCGGCAAGGACGTGACGACCAAGGACACCGAGGTCTTCAAGGCCGGTGACGACCTGGCCGAGTTCGCCTTCCGCCAGATCCTGCGGCGCGGCGAGGCCCAGGCGTCGGCCGCGGCGGTGGCCGGATAGCGCCGGCGACCGACGACAACGCCGCAGCTGCGCGTGCCAGGCCCCGCGTCCGCGGCGTGATCCGGACGACAGGCCCCGGCCCGCCCCGCGCCGCCGCTCAGCAGCATCCGGCGGCGGGCAGCGTCCGCTTCCGCCGCGCCTGAAGGTTCCGCGCCGCCAGCAGCTCGTCCGCCGGGTAGCCGACCTCCTCCAGGGTCAGCCCGTGCGGCCGTACGACGTGCACGGCCGAGTCCCGTACGCCCGCCGCCAGCACCTTGGCGGGCCACTCGGGCGGCCGGTGGCCGTCGCCGACGAACAGCAGGGCGCCGATCAGCGAGCGCACCATGTTGTGGCAGAACGCGTCGGCCCGCACGGTGGCCGTGACGATCCCGTCCTCGCCGCGCACCAGGCTCAGCTCCTGGAGCCGGCGGATGGTGGTGGCGCCCTCGCGCCGCTTGCAGTAGGCGGCGAAGTCGTGCTCGCCCAGCAGCCCCCGCGCGGCCTCGTTCATGGCGTCGACGTCGAGCGGCCAGTCGTGCCACAGGACGTGCCCGCGCAGCAGCGGGTCCACCCCGCCCGGGTTGTCGGTGACGCGGTAGGCGTACCGGCGCCAGATCGCGGAGAACCGGGCGTCGAACCCGGCGGGCGCCTCGGTGAGCGACCACACGCGCACGTCCTTGGGCAGCCGCCCGGCGAGCCGCTTGAGCAGCTTGTCCTTCTGCTCGCTCCACAGCTCCTCGGGCAGGTCCACATGGGCCACCTGGCCCCGCGCGTGCACCCCGGCGTCCGTGCGCCCGGCCACGGTCAGCTCGTACGTCGTGTCCCCGGACCGCGTGACCGTGCGCAGCGCGTCCTCGATCTCGCCCTGCACGGTCCGCTTGCCGCCGGCCTGCTTGGCCCAGCCGTGGAAGCCGGTTCCGTCGTAGGACAGGTCGAGGCGGATGCGGACGTAACCGGGCTGTACTTCGTCACTCACGTGCAGATCCTCTCAGGTACGCGAAAGCGGGCCCGCCCCGCGAAGGGCGGACCCGCTCAGCGCGAGGCAGTGCCTCAGGCGTCCTTCGACTCCTCGGCCGGAGCCTCGGCGGCCTCGTCGGCCTTGGTCTCCTCGGCCTTGGCCTCCTCGGCCTCCTTGACCGCGCGCTTGGTCGCGGCCTCGGCCTCGCCGGTCGCCTGCTGCGCGACCGTCAGCGCCTCGACCAGCTCGATGACGGCCATGGGCGCGTTGTCACCACGGCGGTTGCCGATCTTGGTGATACGGGTGTAGCCACCCGGGCGGTTCTCGTACCGCGGGCCGATCTCGGTGAAGAGCGTGTGGACGATGCTCTTGTCCGTGATGACCTGGAGCACCTGACGGCGGTTGTGAAGGTCGCCCTTCTTCGCCTTGGTGATCAGACGCTCGGCGTAGGGCCGCAGACGGCGGGCCTTGGCCTCGGTCGTGGTGATCTTGCCGTGCTCGAAGAGCGACTTCGCGAGGTTCGCGAGCAGCAGCTTCTCGTGCGCGGCGCTGCCGCCCAGACGGGCACCCTTGGTGGGCTTCGGCATCGTGTTTCTCCTAGGTGTCTGCCCCGGCCGTATCAGGTACCGGGGTCAGTATCCGAGCAGGCGGTCGCCTGTCGGAGATCCGGACGCCCTCTCGGACGCCCGGAAGGTCCCGCGCCCTCGAAGGGGCGCGGGGAACTGCGCGACCGGCCACGGCCGGCCGGCAGTCGGAATCCGGCCGCCGGTTCCGAGCTCAGTACTGCTCGGTCTCGACGAACCCGGCGTCCGCGTCGTCGTCGGCGCCGAAGGCGTCGGCGGCGGCGGTCGGGTCGAATCCGGGCGGGCTGTCCTTCAGGGCCAGGCCCATGCCGGCCAGCTTCGCCTTGACCTCGTCGATCGACTTCGCACCGAAGTTGCGGATGTCGAGCAGGTCGGCCTCGGAGCGGGCGACGAGCTCACCCACGGAGTGGATGCCCTCGCGCTTGAGGCAGTTGTAGGAGCGGACCGTGAGCTCCAGCTCCTCGATCGGCAGCGCCAGGTCGGCGGCGAGCGCGGCGTCCGTCGGGGACGGACCCATGTCGATGCCCTCGGCGTCGACGTTCAGCTCGCGGGCCAGACCGAACAGCTCGACCAGGGTCTTGCCGGCCGACGCCATGGCGTCACGCGGACGCATGGCCTGCTTGGTCTCGACGTCGACGATCAGCTTGTCGAAGTCGGTGCGCTGCTCGACTCGGGTCGCCTCGACCTTGTACGTGACCTTCAGCACGGGGCTGTAGATGGAGTCGACCGGGATACGGCCGATCTCCTGGCCCGCCTGCTTGTTCTGCACGGCGGAGACGTAGCCGCGACCGCGCTCGACGGTCAGCTCCATCTCCAGCTTGCCCTTGCCGTTGAGCGTGGCGAGGACGAGGTCGGGGTTGTGCACCTCGACACCGGCCGGGGGCGCGATGTCGGCGGCGGTGACCAGACCCGGGCCCTGCTTGCGCAGGTACATCACGACCGGCTCGTCGTGCTCCGAGGAGACGACCAGCTGCTTGATGTTGAGGATCAGGTCGGTGACGTCCTCCTTGACGCCCGGCACGGTGGTGAACTCGTGCAGGACGCCGTCGATCCGGATCGAGGTGACGGCGGCACCCGGGATCGAGGAGAGGAGGGTACGGCGGAGGGAGTTGCCGAGGGTGTAGCCGAAGCCCGGCTCCAGCGGCTCGATCACGAACCGGGAGCGGAACTCGTCGACGACCTCTTCGGTCAACGAGGGGCGCTGAGCGATCAGCATGTGGGGATCAGATCCTTCAGTCGGGGGCGCCCGCTATATGACGCCCGACTCAGCCGCACCCGGGAGAGTGCGGGTAGTGCAAGGGTACGGGCGGCACGGCCCTTTTACGGAGCCGTACCGCCCGGAAACCACAGGCCGTGAAGCGGCAGCGTCAGACGCGGCGGCGCGGACCACCCCGCGTGTGCGGGGACTGCCGCCGCACCTGGTCAGACGCGGCGGCGCTTCGGCGGACGGCAGCCGTTGTGCGGGGTCGGGGTGACGTCCTGGATGGAGCCGACCTCGAGACCGGTCGCCTGGAGCGAACGGATGGCGGTCTCACGACCGGAACCCGGGCCCTTGACGAACACGTCGACCTTGCGCATGCCGTGCTCCTGGGCGCGGCGGGCGGCCGACTCGGCGGCCATCTGCGCGGCGAACGGCGTGGACTTCCGGGAGCCCTTGAAGCCGACGTGGCCGGCGGAGGCCCAGGAGATCACGTTGCCGGACGGGTCCGTGATCGAGACGATCGTGTTGTTGAACGTGCTCTTGATGTGCGCGTGGCCGTGAGCGACGTTCTTCTTTTCCTTGCGGCGCACCTTCTTGGCAGCGCCCTGACGTCCCTTGGGGGGCATCTCTTACTCCTACGGAGGTGGTCGGTCCTACAGCGAAGACCGTGGACAGGCGTCCGCTGCGGACTACTTCTTGCCCGGCTTCTTCTTGCCGGCGATGGCGCGACGCGGGCCCTTGCGGGTGCGGGCGTTGGTGCTGGTGCGCTGGCCGCGGACGGGCAGACCGCGGCGGTGCCGCAGACCCTGGTACGTGCCGATCTCGACCTTGCGGCGGATGTCGGCCTGGATCTCGCGACGGAGGTCACCCTCGGTCTTGATGTTGTTGTCGACGTACTCGCGGATCGCGACGAGCTGCTCTTCGGTCAGGTCGCGAACGCGGGTGTTCGGGTCGACGCCGGTCGCCGCCAGCGTCTGCTGCGAAAGGGTCCGGCCGATGCCGAACACGTAGGTGAGGGCGATCTCCACGCGCTTGTCGCGCGGGATGTCAACACCGGAAACGCGTGCCATTCAATGGCTCCTGGTGATCTTCGGAGGTCTTCCACAGAGCCGGTTCCCGGCCGCCGTATCAGGTACGAACCGGGTCCCCGGCCTCCGAACCGGGGGTGTCAAACCGCGGTGTGCGGCTTGGGCCCTGCGTATGAACAATTCAGCTCGCGTCGCGCGAATCTCTGCGATAGCGGTGCAGAGGGTGCGGTCGGTCGTGCGTCAGCCCTGGCGCTGCTTGTGGCGCGGGTTCTCGCAGATGACCATGACCCGGCCGTGACGGCGGATCACCCTGCACTTGTCGCAGATCTTCTTGACGCTCGGCTTGACCTTCATGGGATGTGAGGTTCTCCGGGTCAGTTGCCGGCGACCCCGCACACAGGGAGAGTGCGGGGCGTGGGCAAGATCTACTTGTACCGGTAGACGATCCGGCCACGCGTCAGGTCGTACGGAGACAGCTCCACCACGACCCGGTCGTCAGGGAGGATGCGGATGTAGTGCATACGCATCTTGCCGCTGATGTGTGCCAGGACCTGGTGGCCGTTCTGGAGCTCGACCTTGAACATGGCGTTCGGCAGAGACTCGACGACAGTGCCCTCGATCTCGATGGCACCTTGCTTCTTGGCCACGCTTTGCCCTTCGAATCGACTACCTTGATCGACTCCGGCGTGCACCACTTCGAGCGCATGCAGGCATGCGGGTGCACTAGAGCCGACGAGTCAGTCTACGTCAGTCGGCCCCGAAAGGCGAAACGAGGAAGTCTGCCCCATGGCCGGGGCCATCATGCGAGGGGGTCGGGGGCGGCGGTGACGCCGTACTCGGCGAGCTTGGCCTTGCCGCCGTCGGGGGCCGTCAGGACCAGCGGGCCGTCCTCCGTCAGGGCCACGGAGTGCTCCCAGTGGGAGGACCAGGTGCCGTCGGTGGTGACCACCGTCCAGTCGTCCTCCAGGACCGCCGTCTTCGGCGTGCCCAGCGACACCATCGGCTCGATGGCCAGGCAGAAGCCGGGGACCAGCTTCGGGCCCTTGCCGCGGCGCCGGTCGACGTAGTTCAGCAGGTGCGGGTCCATGTGCATCTCGGTGCCGATGCCGTGGCCGCCGTAGTCCTCGATGATCCCGTACCGGCCGCCGCCCGGCTTGGGCTGGCGGCGGATGTACGTCTCGATGGCCTTGGAGATGTCGACGAGCCGGTTGCCCTGCTTCATGGCGGCGATGCCGGCCCACATCGACTCCTCGGTCACCCGGGAGAGCTCGACCAGCTCCGGGGCGTGACCGGAGCCCACGAAGGCCGTGTAGGCGGCGTCGCCGTGCCAGCCGTCGATGATCGCGCCGCAGTCGATGGAGATGATGTCCCCGTCCTTGAGGACGACCTCGTCGGAGGGGATGCCGTGGACGACGACCTCGTTCACGGAGGTGCAGATGGTGGCGGGGAAGCCGCCGTAGCCGAGGAAGTTCGGCTTGGCGTTGTGCTCCGCGAGCACCTTGCGGGCGACCTGGTCCAGGTCCTTGGTCGTGGCGCCGGGCACGGCGGCCTCGCGCGTGGCCGCGTGGATGGCGGCGACGACCAGCCCCGCCTCACGCATCTTGGCGATCTGCTCGGGGCTCTTGATCTGCACCATGGGGACTGCGGCCTTTCTGGGGACCGGGGAAGACGGACGTTTCCAACGATACGGGGAGACCGGCGCCACCCCGCACGCCGCAGCCGCGGCCCCGTCAGGGACCGCGGCTGCGGGCGGACGCACCGTGGGGCTACTGGCCGCGCTTGAGCGCCTCCAGCGCGCGGCCGGTGACCTCGTCCACGGCCCCGGTGGCCGCGATCGTCACGACCAGGTCCTGGGCCTTGTAGTAGTCGATGATCGGCTCGGTCTGCGTGTGGTAGACCTCCAGCCGCTTGCGGACCGTCTCCTCGGTGTCGTCGTCGCGCTGGTACAGCTCGCCGCCGCAGACGTCGCAGACGCCCTCCTTGGCCGACGGCTTGTACGTCACGTGGAAGACGTGGGACGAGTCGTTGCGGCAGATGCGCCGGCCGGCGATCCGCTTGACGACCTCGTCCTCGGGGGCCTCCAGGTCGAGCACGGCGTCCAGCGTGATGCCCTCGGTCCGCAGCAGCTCGTCCAGCGCCTCGGCCTGCGAGACGTTGCGCGGGAAGCCGTCCAGCAGGAAGCCGTTCTCGGCGTCCGGCTGCTCCATGCGGTCCTTGGCCATCGCGATCGTGACCTCGTCCGGCACGAGGTTGCCGGCGTCCATGTAGGACTTCGCCAGCTTCCCCAGCTCCGTCTGCTGGCTGATGTTGGCGCGGAACAGGTCGCCCGTGGAGATGTGCGGAACGCTCAGCTTCTCGGCAAGCCGTGTGGCCTGCGTTCCCTTACCGGCACCCGGCGGCCCGACGAGGACGATTCGCATCAGCGGAGGAACCCTTCGTAATTGCGCTGCTGGAGCTGGCTCTCGATCTGCTTCACCGTCTCGAGGCCGACACCCACGATGATCAGGATGCTGGTGCCACCGAACGGGAAGTTCTGGTTTGCTCCGAAACCAACCAACGCCATCGTCGGTACGAGAGCGATCAGACCCAGATACAGCGAACCCGGCCAGGTGATCCGGTTGAGTACGTAGCCGAGGTACTCAGCGGTCGGTCGGCCAGCCCGGATGCCCGGGATGAAGCCACCATACTTCTTCATGTTGTCGGCGACTTCCTCGGGGTTGAAGGAGATCGCCACGTAGAAGAACGCGAAGAAGACGATGAGCAGGAAGTACAGGGTGACGTAGATCGGGTGGTTGCCCGTCACGAGGTGGGACTCGATCCAGGTCTTCCACCCGGAGGTGCCGCTGGAGAACTGCGCGATCAGTGCCGGGATGTACAGCAGCGACGACGCGAAGATGACGGGGATCACACCCGCCTGGTTCACCTTGAGCGGGATGTAGGTGGACGTGCCGCCGTACGAGCGACGGCCGATCATGCGCTTGGCGTACTGCACGGGGATGCGGCGCTGGGCCTGCTCGACGAAGACCACCAGGCCGACCATGACCAGGCCGACGGCGATGACGGTGCCGAACTCGATCCAGCCGCCCGCCAGGTCGCCCTGGGTCTTGATCGCCCACAGGGCGGACGGGAAGGTGGCGGCGATCGAGATGAACATCAGGATCGACATGCCGTTGCCGATGCCGCGGTCGGTGATCAGCTCACCGAGCCACATCACGACGGCCGTGCCGGCGGTCATGCAGATCACCATGACGATGGTGGTGAAGATCGCGCGGTCCGGGACGATCTGGGACGCGACCGTGCAGCCGGAGAAGAGCGCGCCGCTGCGGGCGGTGGCCACCAGGCCGGTGCCCTGGAGGATGGCCAGCGCGATGGTGAGGTAGCGGGTGTACTGCGTGATCTTCGCCGTACCGGTCTGGCCCTCCTTCTTCAGGGCCTCCAGGCGCGGGATCACCACGGTGAGCAGCTGCAGAATGATGCTCGCGGTGATGTACGGCATGATGCCGAGCGCGAAGACCGTGATCTGCAGCAGGGCGCCGCCGCTGAACATGTTGACCAGACCGAAGAGGCCCTGGTTGCCGGACGCCTGGTCCACACACTCCTGGACGCTCTTGTAGTCCACGCCCGGGATGGGGATGTGGGTGCCCACCCGGTAGACCACGATGATGCCGAGCGTGAAGAGCAGCTTCTTGCGCAGGTCGGGCGTCTTGAACGCCCGGGCGAACGCGGTGAGCACGGTGCCTCCTGCGACCCCCGCGCAACTGCGTCAAGGGTGACGGTCTTGAGGTTCGACTGACGACTTAATAGCTAACGGTCAACTGCCGCTCAGGGTGCCCCATGTGTGACACCCGTGAAAGAGGGCAGTGCAGGTCACCTTACCGGCGGGACCACTGCCCTAGGAACGACCAACCGGGGATACCCCATTTGTGGGGTATCCCCGGTCGGGATCGCTCAAGTCATCGAGGCGCCTGAAGGGATCAGACGAGCTCGGTGACGCTGCCGCCGGCGGCGGCGATCTTCTCCTTGGCGGAGGCGGAGGCCTTGTCGACCTTCACCGTCAGCGCCACGGAGATCTCGCCCTCGCCGAGGACCTTGACCAGGCTGTTCTTGCGAACGGCGCCCTTGGCCACCAGGTCCTCGACCGTGACCTCGCCACCCTGCGGGTAGAGCGCGGCCAGCTTGTCGAGGTTCACGACCTGGTACTCGGTCTTGAACGGGTTCTTGAAGCCCTTCAGCTTCGGGAGACGCATGTGGAGCGGCATCTGGCCACCCTCGAAGCTCTCCGGAACCTGGTAGCGGGCCTTGGTGCCCTTGGTACCACGACCGGCCGTCTTACCCTTCGACGCCTCACCACGACCGACACGGGTCTTGGCGGTCTTGGCGCCCGGGGCGGGACGGAGGTTGTGGATCTTGAGCGGGTTGTTCTCCGCCATGATCAGTCGACCTCCTCGACCGTCACGAGGTGGCGGACGGTGTGCACCATGCCGCGGAACTCGGGGCGGTCCTCCTTGACGACCACGTCGTTGACCTTCTTCAGGCCAAGCGAACGCAGGGTGTCACGGTGGTTCTGCTTGCTGCCGATGTAGGACTTGACCTGCGTGATCTTGAGCTGAGCCATGATTACGCACCCGCCCCGGCACGCGCACGGAGAAGAGCCGCGGGGGCGACGTCCTCGAGCGGCAGACCGCGGCGGGCCGCGATCTCCTCGGGACGCTGCAGGCCCTTCAGGGCCTCCACGGTCGCGTGCACGATGTTGATGGCGTTGTCGGAGCCGAGCGACTTCGACAGCACGTCGTGGATACCGGCGCACTCGAGCACGGCGCGCACCGGACCACCGGCGATCACACCGGTACCGGGCGACGCGGGCTTGAGCAGCACGACGCCGGCAGCCTTCTCACCCTGGATCGGGTGCGGGATGGTGCCCTGGATCCGGGGGACCTTGAAGAAGTGCTTCTTGGCCTCCTCAACGCCCTTGGCGATGGCGGCCGGCACCTCCTTGGCCTTGCCGTATCCGACACCCACGGTGCCGTCACCGTCGCCCACCACGACCAGCGCGGTGAAGCTGAAGCGACGACCACCCTTCACAACCTTGGCGACGCGGTTGATCGCGACGACGCGCTCAACGTACGCGGTCTTCTCGGCGGCAGCTGCGCCGCCGTCACGGCCCTTCCGGTCCCGCCGCTCGCCGCCACCGGCACCGCCACCGCGGCGCTGGGGTCCAGCCATTGGAATTACCTCTCTCTGTCTCCGCTAGCTACGGAACCGACTCAGAACTTGAGTCCGGCCTCGCGGGCGGCGTCCGCCAGGGCGGCGATGCGCCCGGCGTACTGGTTACCACCACGGTCGAACACGACGGCCTCGACACCGGCGGCCTTGGCACGCTCGGCGACCAGAGCGCCGACCTGCTTGGCCTGCGCGGACTTGTCGCCCTCGCCACCGCGGATCGAAGCGTCCAGGGTGGACGCCGACGCCAGGGTGTGGCCCTTGAGGTCGTCGATCACCTGCGCCACGATGTGGCGGTTGGAGCGGGTCACGACCAGACGGGGACGCTCGGCGGTACCCGAGACCTTCTTGCGGATCCGGATGTGGCGACGCTTGATAGCGGCACGCTTGTAGGCGTCGCCCTTGAGGATCTTCTGCCCGTATGCCATGGCTTACTTACCCGCCTTTCCGACCTTGCGGCGGATGACTTCGCCCTCGTACTTGACGCCCTTGGCCTTGTACGGGTCGGGCTTGCGCAGCTTGCGGATGTTGGCCGCAACCTCGCCGACCTTCTGCTTGTCGATGCCCTCGACCGAGAAACGGGTGGGGGTCTCCACCTTGAAGGTGATGCCCTCGGGGGCCTCGACCAGGATCGGGTGGCTGTAGCCCAGGGAGAACTCCAGGTTGGAGCCCTTCGCCTGGACGCGGTAACCGACACCGCTGATCTCGAGCTTCTTGACGTATCCCTGGGTCACACCGGTGATCATGTTCGCCACCAGCGTGCGGGACAGGCCGTGCAGGGCCTTGCTCTGCCGCTCGTCGTTCGGGCGGGTCACCGCGAGGGTGCCGTCTTCGCCCTTAGCGATCTCGATCGGCGCGGCAACGGTGTGCGAGAGGGTGCCCTTGGGGCCCTTCACGGAAACCGTACGGCCGTCGATGGTGACGTCCACGCCGGCGGGAACCTGGATGGGGAGCTTGCCGATACGCGACATTGGCTTTTCCTCCGTTCCCGACTACCAGACGTAGGCGAGGACTTCCCCACCCACGCCCTTCTTCTGCGCCTGCTTGTCGGTCAGGAGACCGTGGGACGTGGAGATGATCGCCACGCCCAGGCCGCCGAGGACCTTCGGCAGGTTGGTGGACTTCGCGTACACCCGGAGACCGGGCTTGGAGATCCGCTTGATGCCCGCGATGGAGCGCTCACGGTTCGGGCCGAACTTCAGCTCGAGGACGAGGTTCTTGCCGACCTCGGCGTCCTCGACGCGCCAGCCCGTGATGAAGCCCTCCTGCTGGAGGATCTCCGCGATGTGCGACTTGATCTTGGAGTGCGGCATCGACACCGAGTCGTGGTATGCCGAGTTCGCGTTCCGCAGACGCGTCAGCATGTCTGCGATCGGATCAGTCATGGTCATGAATTGGCCTTCGGCCTCTCTCGCCGGGGTTTCCTGGTGCGCCATCCCTCTCCCCGATCCGAGACGGGACGGGTGCGGCGCGGTGGACCTACGGCGTAGTAAGTCGTAAGGGCGGCGGCAGACGCCCAACCCCACAAGCCTAAGGCATGCGGGCTGGGCGTCCTGCCGCCCCGGTTGCTTACCGAGAGCTTCAGGAATCCCTGCGTACGGGGATTACCAGGAGCTCTTGGTCACGCCCGGCAGCTCGCCGCGGTGAGCCATCTCACGAAGGCACACACGGCACAGGCCGAACTTGCGGTAGACGGAGTGCGGGCGGCCGCAGCGCTGGCAGCGGGTGTACGCACGCACACCGAACTTGGGCTTGCGAGCAGCCTTCGCGATCAGAGCCTTCTTCGCCATCTCGCTCACGCCTCCTTGAACGGGAAGCCGAGGTGACGGAGAAGGGCGCGGCCCTCTTCGTCGTTGGTCGCCGTGGTGACCACGGTGATGTCCATACCCCGGACGCGGTCGATCTTGTCCTGGTCGATCTCGTGGAACATGACCTGCTCCGTGAGACCGAAGGTGTAGTTGCCACGGCCGTCGAACTGCTTGGGGGACAGGCCGCGGAAGTCGCGGATGCGCGGGAGCGCCAGCGACAGGGTGCGGTCCAGGAACTCCCACATGCGGTCGCCACGGAGCGTGACGTGGGCACCGATCGGCTGACCCTCACGCAGCTTGAACTGCGCGATGGACTTGCGGGCCTTGGTCACGGCCGGCTTCTGACCGGTGATCGTGGTGAGGTCGCGCACGGCGCCCTCGATCAGCTTGGAGTCGCGGGCGGCGTCGCCCACACCCATGTTGACCACGATCTTGACGAGGCCCGGCACCTGCATGACGTTCTCGTACTTGAACTCGTCACGCAGCTTGCCGATGATCTCCTCGCGGTACTTCGTCTTGAGACGCGGAGTCACGGTGGTCGTCATCAGATGTCCTCACCCGTCCGCTTGGCAACGCGGATCTTGTTGCCCTCGTCGTCGAAGCGGTAGCCGACGCGGGTCGGGACCTTCTGGCCGTCCTTCTCCACGACCAGCATGACGTTGCTGACGTGGATGGGGGCCTCGGTGGTCACGATGCCGCCGGCCTGCGAACCGCGGGCGGTCGGCCCGGCCTTCGTGTGCTTCTTGACCCGGTTGACACCCTCGACCAGGACACGGTCCTCGCGGGGGAAGGCCGCGATGACCTTGCCCTGCTTGCCCTTGTCCTTGCCGGTGATGACCTGGACCAGGTCGCCCTTCTTGATCTTCATGCTCACAGCACCTCCGGCGCGAGGGAGATGATCTTCATGAACTTCTTCTCGCGCAGCTCACGGCCGACGGGGCCGAAGATACGGGTGCCGCGAGGGTCGCCGTCGTTCTTCAGAATGACGGCGGCGTTCTCGTCGAAGCGGATGTACGAGCCGTCCGGACGGCGGCGCTCCTTCACGGTGCGAACGATGACCGCCTTGACGACGTCACCCTTCTTCACGTTGCCACCGGGGATCGCGTCCTTGACGGTGGCGACGATGACGTCACCGATACCCGCGTAGCGGCGACCGGAGCCACCGAGCACACGGATGCAGAGGATCTCCTTCGCACCCGTGTTGTCGGCGACACGCAGTCGCGACTCCTGCTGGATCACGTCTATCTCCTGGATGTCTGCCGGTTCCCGGCGGGGTCCGTAAATCGCTTTACGGACCCCGCCGAGCCTGGCGGAACTGTCCTGCGGGTTACTCCCGCAGGAATTACGGGGCCTTCCGACGAGCTCCGTAAAACGACTCACGCAGTCAGCGTGAGTGATTCACGCAGCTCGGCCGGTTCCCGGCGGAGTTCCGTGAGTCGTTTCACGGAACTCCGCCGGGCTGGCGGTTCTGTCCTGGGGGGAAGCCCCGCAGGGATTACTTGGCCTTCTCGAGGATCTCGACGACGCGCCAGCGCTTGGTCGCGGACAGCGGCCGGGTCTCCATGAGGAGGACGCGGTCGCCGACACCCGCGGCGTTCTGCTCGTCGTGCGCCTTGAGCTTGTTCGTACGGCGGATGACCTTGCCGTACAGCGCGTGCTTGACGCGGTCCTCGACGGCGACGACGACGGTCTTGTCCATCTTGTCGCTGACGACGTAGCCCTCGCGGGTCTTACGGAAGCCGCGCGCTTCGGTCTTCTGCTCAGTCACGTTGTTCTCGCTCATCAGGCGTTCTCCACCTGCTCGATGCCGAGCTCACGCTCACGCATGAGGGTGTAGATCCGGGCGATGTCCTTGCGGACCGCCTTCAGACGGCCGTGGTTCTCGAGCTGGCCCGTCGCCGCCTGGAAGCGGAGGTTGAACAGCTCTTCCTTGGCCTCGCGGAGCTTGTTCAGCAGCTCCTCGTTGCCCAGCTCGCGCAGCTCGGACGCCTTGGTACCGGCCGACATCACGCTTCACCTGCCTCGCGCTTGACGATCCGGCACTTCATCGGCAGCTTGTGGGCCGCACGGGTCAGCGCCTCACGGGCGATCTTCTCGTTGGGGTACGACAGCTCGAACATGACGCGTCCGGGCTTGACGTTCGCGACCCACCACTCCGGAGAACCCTTACCGGAACCCATGCGGGTCTCGGCCGGCTTCTTCGTCAGCGGACGGTCCGGGTAGATGTTGATCCAGACCTTGCCGCCACGCTTGATGTGACGGGTCATGGCGATACGAGCCGCCTCGATCTGGCGGTTCGTGACGTAGGCCGGGGTCAGCGCCTGGATGCCGTACTCGCCGAACGCAACCTGCGTGCCACCCTTGGACATGCCGTTGCGCTTGGGGTGGTGCTGCTTGCGGTGCTTGACCCTACGGGGGATCAGCATGGTGGTCAGGCCTCCGTTCCGGTGCTCTCAGCCGGAGCGGCGGCGGCGGGCGCCTCGGCCTTGGGGGCCTCGGCAGCCGGAGCCGACTGCTGCTGCGGCTTGCGACCGCGACCGCCACGCTCGCCACCGCGGCCACCACGGGCCGGGCGGTCGTTGCCACCACGGGCCGGGCGGTTGCCGGCGCGGGCAGCGGCGTTCTCGGCGCGGACCTCGGCGATGTTCTTGACGTCGCCCTTGTAGATCCAGACCTTCACACCGATGCGGCCGAAGGTCGTCTTGGCCTCGAAGAAGCCGTAGTCCACGTTCGCGCGGAGCGTGTGCAGGGGCACACGGCCCTCGCGGTAGAACTCCGAGCGGGACATCTCGGCGCCGCCGAGGCGGCCACCGCACTGGATCTTGATGCCCTTGGCGCCCGCCTTCATCGCCGACTGCATGCTCTTGCGCATGGCGCGGCGGAAGGAGACGCGGGAGGAGAGCTGCTCGGCGACGGCCTGGGCCACGAGCTGAGCGTCGGTCTCGGGGTTCTTGACCTCGAGGATGTTCAGCTGGACCTGCTTGCCCGTGAGCTTCTCGAGGTCGCCGCGGATGCGGTCGGCCTCGGCGCCACGGCGGCCGATGACGATGCCCGGACGCGCGGTGTGGATGTCCACGCGGACGCGGTCACGGGTGCGCTCGATCTCCACCTTGGAGATGCCGGCGCGCTCCATGCCGGACGTCATCATCCGACGGATGGCGACGTCTTCCTTGACGTAGTCCTTGTAGAGCTTGTCGGCGTACCAGCGCGACTTGAAGTCGGTCGTAACGCCGAGCCGGAACCCGTGCGGGTTTACCTTCTGGCCCATTACCGGGTTCCTTCCTTGCTGCTGACGACCACGGTGATGTGGCTGGTCCGCTTGCGGATCCGGTAGGCGCGGCCCTGGGCGCGCGGGCGGAACCGCTTCAGGGTCGGGCCCTCGTCGACGTACGCCTCGGAGACGTACAGGCTGTCGACATCGGTGTGGTCGTAGTTGTGCGCGGCGTTGGCGATGGCGCTGTCCAGCACCTTGCCGACCGGCACGCTCGCGGCCTGCGGGGCGAAACGCAGGACCGCCTGAGCCTCCGTGGCGTCCAGGCCACGGATGAGGTCCACCACACGGCGGGCCTTCATGGGCGTGACGCGGATGTACCGCGCCTGGGCCCTGGCTTCCATGGTTGTCCCTTCAGTGTTTGTCATTGGTCGTTTGCACCCCGCCGTTAGCGGCGCTTCGACTTCCGGTCTTCCTTGACGTGGCCCCGGAAGGTGCGGGTCGGCGAGAACTCGCCGAGCTTGTGGCCGACCATCGACTCGGTGACAAACACCGGGATGTGGGTCTTGCCGTTGTGCACCGCGATCGTGTGGCCCAGCATCGCCGGGACGATCATCGAGCGACGGGACCAGGTCTTGATGACGTTCTTGGTGCCCGCTTCGTTCTGGGCGTCCACCTTCTTCATCAGGTGGTCGTCGACGAAGGGCCCCTTCTTCAAGCTACGAGGCATCTCAACCCGTCCTTAGCGCTTCTTGTTCGTCTTGCGGCGGCGGACGATGTACTTGTTCGACGCCTTCTTGGGCGAACGAGTACGGCCTTCCTTCTTGCCCCACGGCGACACCGGGTGGCGGCCACCGGAGGTACGTCCTTCACCACCACCGTGCGGGTGGTCGACCGGGTTCATGACCACACCACGCACGGTCGGGCGGACGCCCAGCCAGCGCTTGCGGCCGGCCTTGCCCCAGTTGATGTTCGACTGCTCGGCGTTGCCGACCTCGCCGACGGTGGCGCGGCAGCGGACGTCGACCAGGCGGATCTCACCGGACGGCATGCGCAGGTGGGCGTAGGCGCCCTCCTTCGCGAGCAGCTGCACGGAGGCGCCGGCGGAGCGGGCGAACTTCGCGCCGCCGCCCGGACGCAGCTCGATGGCGTGCAGCGTGGTACCGACCGGGATGTTGCGCAGGGCAAGGTTGTTGCCCGGCTTGATGTCGGCCCCGGGACCGTTCTCGATGCGGTCGCCCTGCTGGAGGCCGCGCGGCGCGAGGATGTAGCGCTTCTCGCCGTCGGCGTAGTGCAGCAGCGCGATGCGCGCGGTGCGGTTGGGGTCGTACTCGATGTGCGCGACCTTCGCCGGCACGCCGTCCTTGTCGTGACGACGGAAGTCGATCACGCGGTAGGCGCGCTTGTGTCCGCCACCCTGGTGGCGCACGGTCACACGACCGGCGTTGTTACGGCCGCCCTTGCTGTGCAGCGGGCGGACCAGCGACTTCTCCGGCGTGGACCGCGTGACCTCGACGAAGTCGGCGACGCTGGCGCCACGACGGCCAGGAGTCGTCGGCTTGTACTTGCGGATACCCATTGTCTCTCAGTCCTCGGAAGTGATTTCCGAAATCTGGACGATCCCGACCGCTTACGCGGTCGGACCGCCGAAGATGTCGATACGGTCGCCCTCAGCGAGGGTCACGATCGCGCGCTTGGTGGCGGCGCGCTGGCCGAAGCCGGTGCGGGTCCGCTTGCGCTTGCCGACGCGGTTGATCGTGTTGACCCCGGTGACCTTGACCGAGAAGACCGACTGGACGGCCTCCTTGATCTGGGTCTTGTTGGCACGCGGGTCGACGATGAACGTGTACTTGTTCTCGTCGATGAGCGCGTAGCTCTTCTCCGACACGACCGGCTTGAGCAGCACGTCACGGGGGTCCGTGTACGCCTTGCTCGCCGGGGTGACAACGGTGTTCTTGCCCTCGGTGGCGTGGCGACGCGCCTTCTTGACGCGCGCCTCCTTGGCGGCCTTGGCGGCCTTCGAGGCGATGGAGGGGTGACGGGTAGCCATCAGGCCTCGCTCCCTTCGGTGTCGTTGGCCGTCTGCGGGCCGGCGACGAAGGACTCGAAAGCGGCCTTGGTGAAGACCACGTCGTCCGAGACGAGAACGTCGTACGTGTTCAGCTGGCCCGGCTCCAGGATGTGGACCTGGGGCAGGTTGCGGGCGGACAGCCACGCGGCCTCGTCGGAGCGGTCGACGACCAGGAGCAGGTTCTTGCGCTCGCTGATCTTGCCGAACAGGCTCTTGGCGGCCTTCGTGGAGGGGGTCTCGCCCTCGACCACGCCGGTGACGACGTGGATGCGGTTGTGGCGGGCCCGGTCGGTGAGGGCGTGGCGCAGGGCCGCGGCCTTCATCTTCTTCGGGGTCCGCTGCGAGTAGTCGCGCGGCACGGGACCGTGCACGACGCCACCACCGGCGAACTGCGGCGCGCGGGTCGAGCCCTGACGGGCGCGGCCGGTGCCCTTCTGGCGGTACGGCTTCTTGCCGCCACCACGGACTTCACCGCGGGTCTTGGTCTTGTGCGTGCCCTGACGGGCGGCAGCCAGCTGCGCGACGACGACCTGGTGGATCAGCGGGACGCTGACCTTCTCGACGCCGAAGATCTCCGCGGGGAGCTCGACGGACCCGGCCTTCTCGCCCGCCGGCGAAAGGATGTCAACAGTGCTCATCGGTTACCTCAGGCCCCCTTGGCCGCGGTGCGGACCAGGACGAGGCCGCCGTTCGGACCGGGAACCGCGCCCTTGATGAGCAGCAGGCCCTTCTCCGCGTCAACGGCGTGGACGGTCAGGTTCTGGGTGGTGACCCGCTCGTTGCCCATGCGACCCGCCATGCGGAGGCCCTTGAACACGCGGCCCGGGGTGGCGCAGCCACCGATGGAACCGGGCGAGCGGTGCTTGCGCTGGGTGCCGTGCCCGGCGCCGAGGCCACGGAAGTTGTGGCGCTTCATGACACCGGCGAAGCCCTTGCCCTTGCTCTTGCCGGTCACGTCGACCTTCACGCCGGCCTCGAACACCTCGGCGGTGATCTCCTGGCCCAGCGTGTACTCGGAGGCGTCCGACGTGCGGATCTCGACGAGGTGACGACGGGGGGTGACGTCGGCCTTGGCGAAGTGGCCCTTGAGGGGCTTGTTCACCTTGCGCGGGTCGATCTCGCCGAAGGCGATCTGGACGGACTCGTAGCCGTCGACGTCGTTGGTACGGACCTGGGTGACGACGTTGGGTCCGGCCTTGACGACGGTGACCGGGACGACACGGTTGTTCTCGTCCCACACCTGCGTCATGCCGAGCTTCTCGCCCAGGATGCCCTTGATCTGCTTAGCCATCTCTTCAGATCACCGGCCTCAGAGCTTGATCTCGATGTCGACACCGGCCGGGAGGTCGAGTCGCATCAGAGAGTCAACGGTCTTGGGGGTCGGGTCGAGGATGTCGATCAGGCGCTTGTGCGTGCGCATCTCGAAGTGCTCGCGCGAGTCCTTGTACTTGTGCGGCGACTTGATGACGCAGTACACGTTCTTCTCAGTGGGCAGCGGCACCGGGCCCGCGACCGACGCACCCGTGCGGGTCACCGTCTCGACGATCTTCTTCGCCGAAGAGTCGATGACCTCGTGGTCGTAGGCCTTGAGCCGGATGCGGATCTTCTGTCCCGCCATGGCTACTTCGTAGTCCTGTCTCTCTAACGCTCTGGAACCCGGAGTCTGCTGCCCGTCTCCTCCGACCCACGCGGTCGGGCGTGTCGCACTCCCGCTGACACAGATGTCCCTTGTTCGAACATCCCTGCGGGATTGCACACGGCCCTTCCGGTACCGCGAGCCGGGGGCGAGAGGCCCACCGGGTGCCTGGCCGGTGCCGCGCCCACGCTTCCCGGAAGATTCCCGTACTTCCAACCCGCATGGGGTTGACGAGTACCGTGGGACTCGCTTCCGGTCCTCCCGGCGGGAGGCGCGCAGCATCAACACTCGACCGAGCAACTCGGACAGTCTGCCATACGGGGCAGGGGCGACGCCAATCGAGCGGAAGAGATTACCCCGGAGGTGACGTAGGTCAAACCGGGGGCCGTTTTCCGGCGGGTCCGTGGGGGTCCGTGGGTGGTCCTCGGGGCGCGTCCGGCTCCGGAGAGGGTCCTGAACCGGACGCTGCGTGACGTGCGGGGGGGGCCTGCGCGGGACGCGCGGCGGACTCACGCCGGACCTGCTCCGGACCGTGCCGCCCGGCGGCGGGTCCGCCGGGCCGGTTAAACACGGGGCCGACCAGCAGAAAGTCTCGA
>NZ_JBEXTV010000023.1:0-31867 GCF_040628835.1 Streptomyces sp. NPDC006134
TTGAGGTGGAAGCAGTAGCCGCCGCGCCCGCGCAGGATCCGGGCCACGGATTCCGCCGCGCCGATGCCCGTCGGCCGTCCCAGTTGGTTGTCGAGAGTCTCGTAGGCGACCCGTTCCACCTGCGCCCGGTGCAGTGCCCACAGCGCTTCGGCGGTCGGGGCCGCCGGCCGGGCCACCCCCAGCACGGCCAGATATCCGTCGACGTCGATCATGCTCCCCCCTCACCGTTCGAACGGATGATCAGCCTGGTCGCCAGTACCGCCCGTCCTGCGCCCCGCCCGGCTCGGTCCGGCGGACCCGGAGGAGACCCGGCCTCGCCGGCCAGGGGAAACCCGCGCCGTGCGGGGATGCCGCCGATGCAGAGTGCCCCGTACCTCGCCCCTTGTGCCCCTTCTCGGCTGTTCCCCAGGTAGTGGTTCCCCTGCGGGGCTTTGCTGTGCCGCTCCCTGACATCGTCATCCAGAGGTAACTTCGGTCGTCGAACTTTTCGGGTTCGGGAGGGCGCGGCCGGCGTTCGGCGAAGGTTCGGCGCCTCGTCACGCGTGATGACGTGCCGGACCGGGTGCCGTCCGCCTGGTGGAAGGGACGCCGGACGGTGCCACCCCGCGACGTGGTGACCGGAGCGCGTCCCGGCGCCGCGTCACCGGCGTGCGCGGCCCGCCGCGGAACCCGCCCCGGCTTTGAGCTCGGGCTCCCGGAGGGCGCCGGAAAGGGAGAGCCCGCCCTGGCGCAGGGGTACCAGTTCGGCCCGCAGCACCATGGTCGCCGCCCCGATGGCGGGAGCGGTGGCGGCCGAGTCCGACAGCCGTACGGCCACCGGGTGCGCGGCGCGCGCGAAGAAGGTGCGGTCCAGCTCCTCCTGCACGACGGGCAGGTACACCGAACCGGCGACGGCCAGGCTCGGGCCCGTGAGCACCAGCGTCTCCAGGTCCATGATGTTGGCGAGCGCCCGTGTGGCGAGGGCGAGCCAGCGCGCGGAGTTCTCCAGCAGCTCCCGGGCGCCGCGGTCCCCGAGCCGGGCCGCCCGTGCCACGGCGGCGAAGTCGGCGGTCACCGAGGGCCGTTGCCCGCCCGGCCCCTGGGTCAGCCCGGCCGCACGCGAGACGCGCGCGTCGGCTCGCGCCTGTGTCACCACGGCGGCCGGGCCCGCGAGCGCTTCCGTGCACCCGCGCGCGCCGCACCAGCAGTCGGGCCCGTCCACGTCGAGGCACATGTGGCCGATCTCGCCGGCGTTGCCGCTCCGGCCGCGGTAGACGACACCGTCGATCATGAGACCGGCGCCGATGCCGGTCCCCATGTACACGGCGGCGAAGCTCGGGGTGCCGCGCACCACGCCGGACCAGTGCTCCCCGAGGGCCGCCGCGGTGGCGTCGTTCTCCAGGACGACCGGAAGGCCGGTGGCCTCCGCCAGCGCCCGGTCGAGGGGGAACTCCTCCCAGTGCCGCATCGTCGGAGGCGTCAGGCGCATGCCGCTGGCCGGAGTGAGCGGTCCGGGCGACACCAGGCCCAGGCCCAGGACCAGGTCCCGGCTGATGCCGACCCCCTGGATGAGCTTGTCCACCTCGTCGGCCATGCGGGCCACCACCACGGGGGGATTGTCGGTGCCCGCCCCGGCCCTGGACATCCGGGCCACCACCGAACCGCCGAGGTCGGTGAGCGCGTACGTGATGCCCGAGTGGTCGAGGTGGATGCCGACCGCGTAGCGGGAGCTCTCGTTGAGCGCCAGCAGGGTGCGCGGCTTGCCGCCGGTGGACTCGGCGCGGCCCACCTCGGTGACCAGGCCGTCGTCGATCAGGCGCCGCACCACGGTCGAGATCGTCGCCCCCGTGAAACCCGTCGCCTCGATCAGCCGCACCCGGCTGATGGTCCCGGCCGCCCTGATGACGTCCAGTACCGCGGCCCTGCTGGTCGCATGCGGCATGTCCCTTGCCGGCCCGCCCATCGATGTCCTTCCGGCGCCCAGGCAGGCGCTGCGTTTCGGCCGGAGTCCCCGGCATCGACCCAGTTTATTTGCACGACGAACATAGCAACGGACGAGGAGCGGGCAGTACTACCGCCCGTTGATCACGAGCCGCAGCACGGGGGCGGCCCCCGCCCGGTCCGGAGCCGTCGGCCGGCGAACCCGTCTCAAGTTCGGGCCGATGTGTTGACTTTCTTTCTTCGCCAGCTTAACAATCTCGCCACACAAGCGTGGTTCCCGGCCTCCATGAGGCGGCTCCGGGAGCCCCGGCCGTCCGGCAGGGACCGCCTCGGGAGAGTGGCCAATATGTCCAGGATTCGTCATGAGTGGCGCCGTATCGGCATCGCGGGGGCCGCGGCCCTCGGCCTCGTCCTCACGGGGTGCAGCTCCGGCGGCGGCGCCGGCGGCACCGGCTCCGAGACGCTGGTCGCCTACACGGGCCAGAGCGGCGACTACCAGATCAACTTCAACCCGTACTCGCCGACCGTGATCGACGGTCCGGGCACGATCTTCGAGCCGTTGTTCTTCTACAACATCGCGCGCAAGGACAAGCCCGAGCCGCGGCTGGGCACGGCGTTCTCCTGGAACAAGGAGGGCACCGAGCTCTCGGTCACCCTTCGCTCCGACGCCAAGTGGAGCGACGGGCGGAAGTTCACCGCGGACGACGTCGCCTTCACCTTCGACATGATCCGCAAGAACCCCGGCATGAACAGCACGGGGTACTCCGGCACCGCCACGGCCGTCGACGCCACCCATGTGAAGATCACCTTCGACAAGCCGTCCTTCAGCGAAGGCCCGCAGGTCCTCGGCAAGTTCTGGATCGTGCCGAAGCACATCTGGTCGAAGATCGCCAAGCCGACCGAGGACGTGATGAAGAACCCGGTGGGCACCGGGCCGTACAAGCTGGCCGAGTTCAAGCCGCAGGCGTTCACCCTGGAGGCGAACCCGGACTACTACGGGGGCGCCCCCGCGCTGAAGAAGGTCCGCTTCGTCGCGCTCTCCGGCAACCAGTCGGGCGCCGACGCCCTCAAGGCCGGCCAGATCGACTGGCAGACCGGGCCCGTCCCCGACATCGAGAACGTCGAGAAGAACTACCCGGGCTACAAGGCCGTCACGGTCCCGATGAACCAGGTCGCCCTCTTCACCTGCGCCAGCACCGACCTCGGCTGCTCGGGACCGCAGACCGACCCGGCGGTGCGCAAGGCGATCTACTACGCGATGGACCGCACCCAGCTCAACGCGCTGGCCTTCGAGAACACCGCCAGCGAGATATCACCGGGCTTCGCCCTGCCCGGACGCGACAAGGCGCTGGTGTCGGCCAGGCTCACGGACCGCATCGCGCCGATGCAGCCGCAGACGGACAAGGCCGCCCGCCTGCTCCAGGACGCCGGCTACACCAAGGGCTCCGACGGCATCTACGCCAAGAACGGCAAGAAGCTGGCCCTCACGGTGAAGGTCGTCTCCGGATGGACCGACTACATCACCGCGGTCACCACGCTCGCGGAGCAGCTGAAGAAGGCGGGCATCGAGCTCACCGTGCAGCAGTCGTCCTGGAACGAGTGGTCCGACGCCCGCGGCCGCGGCCAGTACCAGCTGCTGATGGACTCGCTGTACCAGGGACCGGCCCCCGACCCCTACTACCTCTACAGCTACTTCTTCTCCTCCAGGACCACCGCCCGCGTCGGCGAGAACGCCAACCCCAACTACGCGCGGTTCAAGGACACCGAGGTGGACGCCGCCCTCGACGCCCTCAAGGCCACGGCCCCGGAGGACACCGCCGCCCGGCAGCCGCACTACGACACCATCCAGACCGAGATCGAGAAGTCGATGCCGTACATCCCGGTCCTCACCGGCGGCACCACGAGCGAGTTCAACGCGAGCAAGTTCACCGGGTGGCCGACCCGGGACAACCTCTACGCGTTCCCGGCCGTCTGGAGCCGGCCCGACAACTCCCAGGTCTTCCTGCACCTCAAGCCCGCCACATGAGGGAAGCGGACATGACCAAGCCCGTCGAGGAGGAGCGCAGCATGATCGGCAGCGGCCGATGAGGTACTACGCCCGCAAGCTCGGTTTCTATCTCGTCGCCCTGTGGGCGGCCGTCACCCTGAACTTCTTCATCCCCAGGATGATGCCGGGGAACCCGGTGGACATCCTGATGGCGAAGCTGCAGCAGCGCGGCGGCACGGTCGACCCGTCGGTCCGCAGGTCCTACGAGCTCCTCCTCGGGGCCGACCGGAGCGAGTCGCTCGCCCAGCAGTACTTCTCCTACCTGGGGAACATGCTGCGGGGTGATTTCGGCGTCTCGGTCAGCGCGTACCCCGCCAAGGTGTCGGACGTGATCGGGCAGTCCCTGCCCTGGACCATCGTCCTGATCGGACTGGCGACGCTGATCTCCTTCGTCCTCGGCCTCGTCCTCGGGACCCTGGTGGGCTGGAAACGCGGCACCTGGCTGGACTCGGTCATCCCGGGCACCACGGTGCTGGCGGCCGTGCCCTACTTCTGGCTGGCCCTGATCCTGGCGGCCCTGCTCTCCTCCACCCTGCACTGGTTCCCGCTGCTCGGCGGATACGACGTCTCCCTGTCCATGGGCTGGAACCGGCCGTTCATCTCCTCGGCCGTCCACCACGGCGTCCTGCCGGCGCTCACCATCGTGATCTCCTCCGTGGGCGGATGGCTGCTGGGCATGCGCAACATGATGGTGTCCACCGCGGCCGAGGACTACATCCTCACGGCACGCGCCAAGGGCCTGCGGGGCAGCCGCATCATGATCCGCTACGCCGCGCGCAACGCGGCGCTGCCCTCGGTCGCGGGGTTCGCCACCTCCCTGGGCTTCGTGGTGTCCGGATCGGTGATGACCGAGCAGGTCTTCTCCTATCCCGGCATCGGCGGCCGGCTGCTGCAGGCGGTCGAGAACAACGACTACGCATTGATGCAGGGCATCTTCCTGGTCATCACCGTCGCGGTCCTGGGCGCCAATCTGCTCGTGGATCTGCTCTACGGGCTGATCGACCCCCGCACCCGAGCGGGCAACTGAGCGGAAGGACCATCCGTGACGAGTGTCATCCCTCCCTCCAGCGGGCTGGAGGACCTGCCGCCCGGTGCCGAGGCCGGTGCCGCGCCCGCACCCTCCGCCACCCGGCGGACCGGCTGGCGCGCCATGCTGCCGGCCTGGTCGACGAAGCTGGCCGTCGGCCTCGGCCTGGTGGCCGCCATCGCGCTGTTCGGCCTCGTCGGACCGGTGTTCGCCGGCGATCCGGACACCGTCCGCAACATCGGCCTCACCGCACCGAACGGTGACCACTGGCTGGGCACCACCCAGACCGGCCAGGACGTGCTCGACCAGCTCACCCACGCCACGCGGGGATCGCTGCAGATCGGCCTGCTCGTCGGCGTCATGGCCACGGTCCTGTCCGCCGTGTTCGGTGTGATCGGCGGCTACCTCGGCGGCGTCGTCGACGAGGCGTTCTCGCTGTTCTCCAACGTCATGCTGGTCATCCCCGGCCTTCCGCTGGTGATCGTCATCTCGGGGTTCGTCCCCGCCGACCAGCGCGGATCGTGGACCATCGCCCTCGTCCTGGCCGTCACCGGCTGGGCCGCGGCGGCGCGCGTCCTGCGTGCCCAGACCCTCTCCCTGCGCAACCGCGACTACGTGGCCGCGGCGAGGGTCGCCGGGGAGAAGCCCTGGCGCGTGGTCTGCGTGGAGATCCTGCCCAACCTGCTGCCGGTGCTGGCCTCGCAGTTCGTCTTCTCGGTGATCGCCGCCATCCTCAGCGAGGCGGGCCTGTCCTTCCTCGGCCTGGGCGCCTCCCACTCCTCCACGCTGGGCACCATGCTGTACTTCGCGCAGAACGGCTTCGCGCTCCAGCGGGAGGCGTGGTGGTGGTTTGTGCCGCCCGGCCTGATCATCGCCGCCTTCGGATGCGGGCTCGCCCTCATCAACCTCAGCCTCGACGAGATCATCAACCCGCGCCTGCGCCGGCCCGGCCGCAAGCGCTCCGCGCGGGCCACCTCCGGGAGCAGCCGGAAGCACGCCGTCAGGAGTACCGCCGCATGACCGAGAATCCGTCGTCGACATCCGCAACGGCAGCCGGGACGGGCACCCGGGAAGCGGTGCTGACGGTGCGGGACCTGAACGTCGTGTACCGGAGCGACCCGCCCGTGCATGCCGTCAAGGACGTCTCCCTCACGCTCCACCGGGGCGAGATCCTCGGCCTGGCCGGCGAGTCCGGCTGCGGCAAGAGCACCCTCGCCTACGCCGTCAACCGCCTCCACGACCGGTCCGCCGAAGTCACCTCCGGATCGGTCACCTTCCACGACCGTGACGGCCGGGACCTCGACCTGCTCGCCCTGCCCGCCGAGCAACTGCGCAGGTTCCGTTGGGCGAAGCTGTCCATGGTGTTCCAGGGCGCGATGAACGCCCTCAACCCGGTCACCTCCGTACGGGCGCAGCTGGAGGACGTGCTCACCACGCACCGCCCCGGCATGTCCAGGCGGGAACGCAGGGCGCGCTGCGCCGAGGTACTGGAACTCGTCGGTGTCGAACCCCGCCGGATGGACTCCTTCCCGCACGAGCTCTCCGGCGGCATGCGGCAGCGCGTGATGATCGCCATGGCCCTGCTGCTCGACCCCCAGGTCATGATCATGGACGAGCCCACCACCGCCCTCGACGTGCTGGTGCAGCGCGGCATCCTGCGCGAGATCCTCCGGCTGCGCGACGAACTCGGGTTCGCCGTCGTCTTCATCACCCACGACCTGCCCCTGCTGCTCGAACTGAGCGACCGCATCGCGGTGATGCTGCGGGGCGAGATCGTCGAGTACGACACCGCCGAGACGATCCACCGGCAGCCGCGCCACCCCTACACCCGGCGGCTGCTGGACTCCTTCCCGAGCCTGACGGGAGACCGCGGGGCCTTCCTGCGCGACGGCACGCCGGCCGCCCGGGAGACCGCGCCCGGCGCGGCGCCCGCCGGCCCCGGCACGGCCGGCCAAGACCAAGTCCGTTCCCCCAGGGGTGCCCGATGACCACGCTGGAAGTACGCGATCTCGTCAAGGAGTTCACGCTCAGGTCCGGGCTGCGCCGCACCCGGCTGCGGGCCGTCCACCGGGTCGGCTTCACGCTGCTGCCGGGCCGCACGGTCGCCCTCGTCGGGGCTTCCGGATCGGGCAAGTCCACCGTCGCCCGTATGATCGCCCGCCTGGAGAAGCCCACGTCCGGCACCATCGCCGCCGTCGGCCCGGACGGGGCGCGGGTCGACGACCGCCACTACCGGGACCATGTGCAGATGGTCTTCCAGGACCCGTTCGCCTCCCTCAACCCCTTCCACAGCATCGAACACCACCTGGCCCGGCCCCTGGTGCTGCACGGGCGGGCGAAAGGACGCGAACAGGTCCGGGAGCGGGCGGCGCAGCTCCTGGAGCGCGTGAACCTCCCCGCCGGCCTCGTGGACCGGCGCCCGCACGAACTCTCGGGCGGCCAGCGCCAGCGCGTCGCCATCGCCCGTGCCCTCGCGCCCGGAGCACAGGTGATCGTCGCCGACGAGCCCGTCTCCATGCTGGACGTGTCGAGCCGCCTCGGCGTCCTCAACCTCCTGGCCAGGCTGCAGCGGGAGGACGATCTCGCGGTGCTCTACATCACCCACGACCTGGCCACCGCACGGCACTTCTCCGACAGCATCCTCGTGATGAACCGCGGGCGGATCGTCGAGCGCGGCCCGGCCGACGACGTCATCCTCGACCCGCAGCATCCCTACACCCAGGCCCTGGCCGCCGCCGCCCCCGACCCCGAACTGCGCGGCCGGCTGCGCTCGGCGGAGCCCGAACCGAAGGCGGACTCCGACCGCGACCACCTCACGTACGACCACGACGCCCGGCGGTGGATCGACACCGACACCGAGTCCGGTGCCCTCGGCACCACGGCGCTCGCGCCGCCCACGGGGGCGGCCCACCGATGACGGCCCGGGGCCCGCCGGCACGCGGCCGGCGGGCCCCGGGCCCTTGCGGTCCGGCGGGGGCTACACGCGCGTCGCCCTCAGCAGGACCAGTCGCTCCGGATACAGCACGGGCGCCTGCAGCCCGGCCTCCGCCAGCACGGAGCCGGGCAGTTCGACGCCCTCCTCGCTCCACCAGGGAAGGCGGATGCCCCAGTGGTGCGCGATGCCGTCCGGCACGTCGCCCGGGGCCTGCGGACGCACCCGGTAGACGGCGTGCGGGTCCAGACCGGGCAGCCGCACCGGGCCGGTGGGGCAGACCTCGGACGTGCCGTCGGCGACCAGCGCGTAGACCGCCTCGGACCCGTCCTCGGCGACCACTCCGTGCACCTGGAGGGCCGGGTCGGCGTGGTCGCCGTGGACCGCGGTCCCCGAGTGCAGCAGCGGCCGCAGTTCCTTGTACAGGGCCACCCACCGCGCCAGCCGGTCCAGTTCCTCCGGTGCGGCGGAGGTCAGGTCCCATTCGATGCCGAAGTGACCGAACAGCGCGGTCCCGGCCCGGAAGTCGAGCGGGTGGCTGCGCCCGGTGGTGTGGGACACGGGCGAGCCGACGTGCGTGCCCATCAGCTCCAGCGGGACGAGGACGTTGGTCCACCGCTGGATCTGCTGCCGCTCCAGGGCGTCGATGCAGTCGGACACCCACACCCGGTCCGTACGCTCCAGGATGCCGAGGTCCACCCGGCCGCCGCCCGAGGAGCAGGACTCGATCTCCACGCCGGGGTGCAGGGAACGCAGTTCGTCCAGCAGCCGGTAGACGGCCAGGGTCTGGTCGTGCACGCCGGCCCGCCCCCCGGGCTGGTGCCCGGCCTCGACGAGGTCGCGGTTGTGGTCCCACTTCAGGTAGGAGACGGGGTAGGTGGTCAGCAGGTCGTCCAGCCGCCGGAGAATGTATGTGTACGCCTCGGGACGGGCCAGGTCCAGGACCTGCTGGTGGCGGGCGGCGCCGGGCAGCCGGCCGCCGGTGGCCATGATCCAGTCGGGGTGCGCGCGGGCCAGGCCGGAGTCCTCGTTGACCATCTCCGGCTCCACCCAGAGCCCGAACTCCATGCCGAGCCCGGTGACATGGTCGGTCAGCGGGCCGAGCCCCTCGGGCCAGACCTCGTCGGAGACGTACCAGTCGCCGAGCGCCCGGCGGTCGTCACGGCGCGCGCCGAACCAGCCGTCGTCCAGGACGAACCGCTCCGCGCCCACCGCGGCCGCCGCGTCCGCGAGCCGCTTGAGCCGGTCCAGGTCCTGGTCGAAGTAGACCGCCTCCCAGGTGTTGACGATCACGGGCCGGGGCGAGGACGGGTGGTGCGGGCGGGCCCGCAGGTGGCGGTGGAAACGGGCGGACACCTCGTCCAGGCCGCGCCCGTACGCGCCGTACTGCCAGGGCGTGGAGTAGCTCTCGCCCGGCCCGAGCGACACCTCGCCGGAGAGCAGCAGTTCGGCGGAGCCGAGCAGCGCGACGGAGTGGTAGGTGCGCTCGGCGAAGGTGCGGTGGTTGCCCGACCAGGCCGTGTGCACGGCCCACACCTCGCCGCCGCGGTTGCCGAAGCCCCGGGTGCCGGCCGCGAGCAGGTACGCCGCGTCGAAGCCGGTGCGGCCCCTGCGGTTCTCACGGACCCGCAGCCCCTGGGTGAAGGCGGTGCGCTGCGGGCTGCGTTCGCGCAGGTGGTGGCCGGTGAAGTCGAGCAGCTCCACGGCGGCGGCCGGAACGGGCAGGGTGAGGCTGACCGCGTCCACGGCGAACGGGGTGTCCGCGAGGTTGGCCACGGTGGCGCGCTGGCGCACCAGCCCTTCGGGGGTCAGCTCGACGGTCAGCGTCAGGCCGAGGGCCGCCGCCGCGTCGCGCGCGTGCACGACGACGGTGCCGTGGCGGTCGCCGCCGGTGCTCTCGCCGACGGAGAGTTCGGTCCGGGTGACGCGGAAGGCGGATGAGAAGTCCGCGCCGCCGCGGTTGCCGGCCAGCCCCGGAGTGCCGAGCCAGCCCGCCGACTGCTCGGGCAGCACGGAGACCTCGACGGGGTGGTCGACGGAGAAGCCGACCGGCTGGCGCAGCGACGCCAGCCGCAGCGCGTGGAGGTGGGCCGCGGACAGGTCTCCCAGGTCGGCCCCCCAGTGCACGACGCGCGGGAGGGTGCCCCCCGACAGGTCCAGGACCACAGCGGCGCCCGCGGCGCGCAGATATACCAGCTCAGGCGTGGAGGTGAGGGAATCGGCTGACACAGTGGCGCTTCCTCGGAGTGGACGTTCATGTGTCGTTGACTTACTTAATTCAGCGACGTAACAATGCTCGCGAGCCTAACGGCCTCGTCCGGAAGACACCAGGGTCCAGCGATGACGGATGTCCCGGCCGCAGGCTTCGATCCGACGGGAGTGAACATGGCGCGTACGACCCTGCACGAGGGCTGGCTGCTGAGCGCGACCCGTGGCCCGGTGCCGGACGCCGTCCGCGGGCGCACGGTGCGGGCCACGGTGCCCGGCAGTGTGCATCTGGACCTGATGGCCGCGGGCCTCATCCCCGACCCCTACCTCGACCGCGCCGAGGAGGAACTGGTCTGGATGCACCGCACCGACTGGCGGTACCGCCTCACCTTCGAGGCCAAGGCCGCGCGGGCGGGGGAGCGCGTGGACCTGGTCTTCGACGGCCTGGACACCGTCGCGGCCGTCACCCTCAACGGCCGGCCGGTCGGCACCACCGCCAACATGCACCGCGGCTACCGCTTCGACGTCCGCCCCCACCTCGTCGACGGCGCCAACGACCTCACCGTGGACTTCGCCTCCGCCCTCCGGTACGCCGAGGAGACGGAAGCGGCGCTCGGCCGCCGCGCGCACGTCTACCCCCACCCGTTCAACATGGTGCGCAAGATGGCGTGCAGCTTCGGCTGGGACTGGGGCCCCGACCTGCAGACCGCCGGCATCTGGAAGCCCGTCCGCCTGGAACGCTGGCACACGGCACGGCTCGACCGCGTCCGGCCCCTGGTGAGCGTCGAACCCGACGGCACCGGAGTGGTGGAGGTGCACGCGGACGTCGAACGGGCCGCGCCCGACGGGCCGGAACTGGTGCTCACCGCCGAGGCCGGCGGAAGCCGGGCGCGCGCCGTGCTCGCCGCCGGCGACACCACCGCCGTACTCCGGCTCACCGTGCCCGACGCCAGGCTGTGGTGGCCCGCCGGCTACGGCGACCAGCCCCTGTACGACCTCCACGTCGCCCTCGCCACGGCCGAGGGGCACGACGATCCCCTGGACACCGCCGACCGGCGCGTGGGCTTCAGGAACATCACCGTCGACACCACGCCCGACGAGACCGGCACCCCCTTCACCTTCGTCGTCAACGGCACCCGCGTCTTCGCCAAGGGCGCCAACTGGATCCCCGACGACCACTTCCTGACCCGGATCACCCGCGAACGCCTCGAACGCCGCGTCGACCAGGCGCTCGCCGCCCACATGAACATGCTGCGCGTCTGGGGCGGCGGCATCTACGAGACCGACGACTTCTACGACGTGTGCGACGAACGCGGCATGCTCGTCTGGCAGGACTTCCCCTTCGCCTGCGCCGCCTACCCCGAGGAGGAGCCGCTGCGGGGCGAGATCGAGGCCGAGGCGCGCGAGAACGTCGCCCGGCTGGCCGGACACCCGAGCCTGGCCCTGTGGAACGGCGGCAACGAGAACCTCTGGGGCTACGCCGACTGGGGCTGGCCCGAGCAACTGGCCGGCCGCACCTGGGGCCTGGGCTACTACACCGGCCTGCTGCCGCGGATCGTCGCCGAACTCGACCCGACGACGCCCTACGCCGACGGCAGCCCCTACACCCCCGGCGCCCCGGCCGGCGGCACCCACCCCAACGACGAGGACCACGGCACGCGCCACGAGTGGGAGGTGTGGAACCGGCTCGACTACACCGCCTACCGCGACCACGTCCCGCGCTTCTGCTCCGAGTTCGGCTTCCAGGGGCCGCCGACCTGGGCCACCCTGACCCGCTGGATCCACGACGAGCCGCTCGGCCCCACCTCGCCCGCCTTCCTGCTCCACCAGAAGGCGGAGGACGGGAACGGCAAGCTGGACCGCGGCATGGCCCCGCACCTGCCCGCCCCGCGCTCCTTCACCGACTGGCACTGGGCCACGCAGCTCAACCAGGCCCGCGCCGTCGCCTTCGGCGTCGAGCACTTCCGCTCCTGGTGGCCCCGGACCGCCGGCACGCTGGTGTGGCAGCTCAACGACTGCTGGCCCGTCACCTCCTGGGCGGCCGTCGACAGCGACGAGCGCCCCAAGCCGCTGTGGTACGCGCTGCGCAGGGCCTACGCCCCGCGCATGCTGACCTTCCAGCCCCGCCGGGGCAGGCTCGCCGTCGCCGCGGTCAACGACACCGACGAGACCTGGACCGGCCGCCTGTCGCTCGACCGCCAGACGCTCCAGGGCGTCGTCCTGGCCGGTGCTAAAGTCGACCTCCGGGTGGGCCCCCGTTCGGTCGTGCTCGTGGAACCGGACGACGCGCTGCTCACACCGGACGAGGTCAGGCAGGAGGTGCTCGTGGCGTCCTCGGAGGACGTACGCGCCGTCCACACCTTCTGTGAGGACCGGGACCTCGCCTACCGGCCCGACGCGCTGAGCGCGCAGGCGCACGCGGTGCCGGGCGGCTACCGCGTCGACGTACGGGCCGCCTCCTTCGCCCGCGACATCGCCGTCCTGGCCGACCACGTCGCCCCCGACGCCGTCGTCGACGACATGCTCGTCACCCTGCTGCCGGGCGAGACCCACACCTTCCACGTCCGCACCGGCCGGACCCTCGACCCCGCTGTCCTGACCGCCGCGCCCGTGCTGCGCTCCGTGAACAGCCTCTGCCACGCGACACCGGAGATCGGATGACCCCTGCCCACCGCGACCGCTCCCAGCCGGGCGCCCTGGGCCTCGTCCTCGCGCGCTCGACCCGCCTGCTCGGCGTGGAGCCCTTCTTCATGGAGTTCATCACCGGCATGGAGGAGCGCCTGGTGACACGCGACATGTCGGTGCTGCTCCACGTCGTCCCGACGTACGAGGAGGAGATCGCCGCCTATCGCCGGTGGGCCGAAGGGGGCCTGGTCGACGCGGTGGCCGTGGTCAACCTCACCGAGGGCGACCGCAGGCCGGCCGTCCTGCGCGAGCTGGGGCTGCCGGCGGTCCTCGTCGGCACCTGGCGGGACGACCCCGGACTGCCGGCGGTGCGCACCGACGACGGCGGCCCCGTCCGCGACGCCGTGGCCCGGCTCGCGGAACTCGGGCACCGCGTCGTCGCCCGCGTCGCGGGACCGCGGTCGCTGCTGCACACCCGGGCCCGCACCGCGGCCCAGGAGGAGGCGTGCCGGCAGGCGGGCATCGAGGCGGTGGTCGTCGACGGCGACTACACGGCCGAGTGCGGGGCCCGGCTCACCGCCGAACTCCTCGAACGGACCCCCCGGCCCACGGCGATCCTCTACGACAACGACGTGATGGCGGTCGCCGGACTGGCCACGGCCAAGGAGCTGGGCCTGGAGGTTCCCGCCGATCTGTCGCTGATCGCCTGGGACGACTCCACCCTGTGCCGGCTGGCCTCACCGCCGCTGACGACCATGACCGTCGACGTCCACCGCTTCGGCGTACTGGTCGCCGAAGCCGCCCTGGACCGCATCGACGGGCGGCCCGCCACGGAGCGCTGGTCCCCGACGGCCCACTTCGTGCAACGCGGGACGACGGGCCCCGCGCCCGCCCGGGCGGAGTGACGAACCGGCCGTACGGTACGGGACAGGCCGTCACCCCGTCGGGTCCGTGTCAGTCCGTCAGCCGGGCCTTCCAGATCTCCTCGCTGGGCCATTGACGGGCCCACTCGGCGGAGACTTCCGGGTAGTCCCGGTGCGCGGGCCGGGGTGCCTGGATCTCGATCAGGTCCTCGATGACGAAGCCGCAGGACCGGAGCAGACGGAGCATCTCGCCGTGCGGCAGGACGAACTCCACGCGATTTCCCCGGTCCAGCCGGCCCAGGCCGAAGTGCGGGCGGGACAGGGTGGCGGACGCCGGTCCCTCGGGCGGTGCGCACAGCGCGAACAGGGGGGAGTAGCGCATGAACACCAGGAGGCCGCCGGGAACGAGGAGCCGGGCGGCCTCCGGGATCCACTGGTAGGGGTCGCACCACAACGAGGCGCCGTACTCGCTGATCGCCAGATCGAACGTGTCGTCGGCGCAGGGCACCGCCTCGGCCTTGCCCAGGACGAGGGGGAAGCCGATGCCGAACTCCGCCTGCATCGCGCGAGCCGTGGCGAGCTGTTTCTCCGAGAGGTCGACCCCGACCGGACGGGCCCCCGCTCTGGCCAGCCAGGCGGAGACGTAGGCGGTACCGCACCCCAGCTCGATGGCGGACATCCCGGCCAGATCGTCGGGAAGCGCGCGGACCCGCGACTCGGGGGTGGCCCACAGTCCCCAGCGGGGTTCCGTCTGCGACCAGTGGCCGCGGGCGAGCGGTCCGTGCCACGCGGCCGCCTCGTCGTCCCAGTAGCGTCGGTTCCGCTCGGCATGGTCCGCACGGCCGTCACGAGCAGTCATGGAGGCATTCGACCGAAGGCGTCGCCGGTCCCGCAACGGAATTACGGGCCCTCGCACGGGGATCGTCTCGGAGGCCGGGCCGGGCCGGTGGGGTGTGGTGGCCGGGCCACCACCCGAGGCGGGGAGAAGCGCGCCGGCCGGCCCTCGCGAGGCCGGGGCCGTCGCGTCGCGCCATGCCCGCAACCCCCGGCTCGCCGAGCTGTACGCTGCCCGGGTGCCGTTCCACGAGCGGCTGCGCGCCCGTCACATCGCCGCGGTCCCCGCCACCGGCGAGGAGGAGAACGCATGACCAGCCGCTTCGAACAGCTCGTCGTGGACTGCCACGAGCCTCGCCGGCTCGCGCGGTTCTGGTGCGCCGTACTCGACTACACCGTGCACGAAGACCGCGACGGCGCCCTCGTCGAGATCGGCCCCGCCGGCCTCCCCTCATTGGCCGAACTGCGTGCCCGGGCCGTCGCCCCCCAGATCCTCTTCATCCGCGACGACGCCCGCAAGACCGCGAAGAACCGGCTGCACATCGACGTGTGCCCCATCGACTCCGACCAGCAGACGGAGATCGAGCGGATCCTCGCGCTCGGCGCACGCCGCGTCGACATCGGTACGGGCGAGGGGGCGAGCTGGGTGGTGCTCGCCGACCCGGAGGGCAACGAGTTCTGCGTGCTGCGCAGCCTCGCCCCCGGGCACTACGCGGAATGACACCCCGAGATGCCCGGGGCACCGGGATGGCCGAGAGGCCCGCGACGGCACATCACCCGGCCCTCCCGGCCGGCCGAACCGCCCGGACCGGTCAGCGGCGCCCCCTCGCGGGCCGGGGAGTCACACGCGGCGCCACAGGGCGGGGACGTTGGGCGGTTCCCAGCCCGCCACGGAGGTGTGGGCCTGCAGGCAGCGGTAGGCGGCACCGCCGTACGTGACCTGGGCGCCCACGGCGTAGGAGCGGCCGGGCGCCCAGGTGCCGCCCGGCGGGTCGGTGGGCGGGTCGGTGGGCTCGCCCAGCACGTCGAGCACGAAGTCGAAGGTGGCCTCCTTGCCGCCGCCGGCGTCGCGGACGTTCATCAGCAGCGCCGGGTCGAACAGGGCGTCCGTGGCGTTGCGCGGCTCGCCGGGGAAGTAGAGCTGCGTGGTGAGCACGGGCCGGCCGGGTGCCTGGGCCTTGACGTGGATGTGCCGGGTGCGGCCCGGGTAGAGACCGGGCACGATCGTCCGCAGGACGAACGCGCCGGAGGCGTCGGTGAACTGGTGTCCCCGCAAGGTGTATCCGGCCATGTCGTAGGCGCCGGCGTTGTCGGCCTGCCAGAAGTCGAGCAGGACGCCGGAGAGCGGGACGCAGTTCCGGCCGAAGACGTAGCCGCTGACGGTCAGCGCGGTGCCGGGGGTCCCCGACGTCACGAGACTGGTGCGCCTCGGGGAGTTCGGCTTGAAGTAGGGGCCCTCCATCTGGTCGGGCGTGGGGTCGTCGCCGTCGTCGCAGCTGGGCGTCGGCGCGAGGGACCGCTTCCGGGAGCCGGCGTTTCCGGCGTCGGCGTCCCCGGCGAGCGCCGCCGCGCCCGTGGCGAGCAACGGGATGGCGGCGCCGGCGGCGACGGCCGCCCTGAGCACGTTCTTGCGGCTGACCGGGCGGTCGGCTCCGGCACCGGATGCGTCGGGGGTACCGGATTCATCGGAGGTACCGGATCCATCGGGCGGGAAAGGAGTCATGGCGGGTCCTCGGTCTCCTCGGTGGGGCGGAAAGACGGGATGTGCCTGACACGGAGCGCGCCCGCCACGCGGGCGGACCGGTTGCTCGTCCCCCGGTCCTCGACGGGCGGACTCCGCCGGTGATCGCCCGTCAACGTAACCGCCCCGGCCGCCCCGCGGGGAGGTCCCGCCCCGCCCCCTGCACGGCGTTATGGAAGGCGGCGGCGGGAGGCCGTGGAAGACCGGAGGGGAAGGAACCGCCCCGCCCGCCGGCCCCTCAGGGCGGGCACGCGTACCCGCCGGGCTCCGGCCCCCGCCCCGGCCGGGGGCGGGCGAGCCAGGTGAGCACGGCCAGGACGCGGCGGTGGACGCTGAGGTCGGGCTCCAAGCCCAGCTTGGTGAAGACGCTGCGGATATGGGTCTCCAGCGTCTTGGGGGTGATGTGCAGGCGCGTGGCGATCGCCTCGTTGGAGCGTCCCTCGGCCATGAGGGACAGCACCTGACGCTCGCGGTCCGTCAGAGCGCCGAGCGTGTCGTCCGTACGGCGCCGTCCCATCAGCCGCTCGACGACCGCCGGATCGAGCACCGACTCGCCCTGGCCGACGCGCTTGAGGGCGTCGTGGAGCGCTTCGGCGTCGGTGACGCGTTCCTTGAGGAGGTAGCCGAACCCCCGGCCGTCACGGGCCATGGCCTCGACCGGTCCGCTCGTCTCGATGTACTGGGACAGCAGCAGCACCCCCGTGCCGGGGTGGCGCCGGCGGACGGCGGCGGCGGCGCGGATGCCCTCGTCGGTGTGGGTCGGGGGCATGCGGATGTCGAGCATGACCACGTCGGGCCGTTCGGCGGCCACCAGGCCCAGCAGGTCTTCGGCGTCGCCCGCCTGGGCGACGACCCGGATGCCCAGGTCCTCCAGCAGTCGCGCCAGTCCCTGCCGCAGCAGGGCCGAGTCCTCGACGACGATCACGCGCACGGCACCTCCCTCACCTCCGGTTCCTTCCGCTCCCGGCACGCGGCCGGGCACGGTACGCCGCTCCTTTGCCCGGTCCGCCCGCGGGCGTGCCCGTGCCTCACCCGCACGGCAGCTCCGCGTGGACCCGGGTGCCCCCGCCCGCCGGGGAGTCGACCCGCAGGACGCCCCCCGTCGCCGCCACCCGGTCGGCCAGCGCGCGCAGGCCGCTCCCGGCCGACGGGTCGGCGCCGCCCGCGCCGTCGTCGGCGACCCGGACGACCAGCCGGTCACCCTGCCTGCGCGTCTCCACGGTGACGGCCCGCGCCTGAGCGTGCTTGGCGGCGTTGGTCAGGGCTTCGCAGATCACGTAGTACGCCGTGGTCTCGGTGAGCGCCGGGTACCGGCCGGGTTCGACCATCACCACGACCGGTACGGACGCCTGCTCGGCCAGGGCGTCGACGGCCGGCCCCAGACCGCCTCGGGTGAGCACGGCCGGGTGCAGGCCGTGGGCCAGGTCCCGGAGCTCCGCCAGGGCCGTCCGCAGGGTGCGCTCGGCCTCGGTCACGGCCGCCCGCAGCAGCGGCTCGTCCCCGGGCCGGCCCGCCGCACGGCTCAGCGTCATGAGCGCGAACACCAGACGGGCCTGGGCGCCGTCGTGCAGCGCCCGTTCCAGGCGGTGGCGCTCCTCGTCCGCGGCGCGCAGCAGACGGGCCTGGAGGGCGCGGGTCCGGGCGGTGCTGCGGCCGGCGTCCCGCACGAGCCGGGTGTTGTGCAGGCACAGGGCGACCGACGCGGCCACGGAGGCCAGGAGGCCGGGGTCGTCGCACAGCGCACGGTCGTGCACCAGGACGGCCGCCGGGGCGGACGCCGGTCCGACGGCCGTCACCGCCACGTCGGGAGACCCGTCCGCGCGGACCGTGCCGCCGTCCGTCCGTACGCCGTCCGCGCGGGTGGTGACGCGCAGCGGCCGGCCGTCGGGATCGACGTAGGGGGTGTCCGGCCGGCCGGAGGGCAGGCCGAGCCGCAGGGCCGGATCGCCCAGTACCTCCCGCAGGACGGTCTGGAGGCGGTGGGCGGTGGGGGCGGGACCGGCCGCGATCACGAGGTTGCCGACGACCGCGCGGCGCAGGCGGGTACGGAGCAGGCCCACCAGGAAGGCCACCGGAACGGCCGCCTGCGCCGCGTCCGACAGCAGGACCGGCAGCAGCTCGCTGCCCTGGAGGAGACCGGGGGCGACCACGTGGAGGACCTCCCAGCCGGCGAAGGCCGCGAGGAGGGCGAGCGGCACGCCGGAGGGGAGCAGCAGCCGGCGGTACGCGGGACTGCTCAGCCGCCACCGGGAGGCCAGGAGCACGGCGACGCACAGGGTGAGCAGGACGCCCGCCCACCGGTAGAACAGGTCCACGGCGGTGAAGAGCTGGAGGTCGCGGACCACCAGCAGGGCGTTGCGGCGGCAGCCGTCGCACAGCAGGTACGTGCTGTCCGCGGCACCGGCACCGGCCGGGTCGTAGAGCAGCGCCCGCACCAGCCCTCCCACCAGTACGAGGGCGTACCCGGCGCCGACCACGAGCCGTTCGCGCCGGGCGGTCACCCTGCCCTCGGGGAAGGCGAGCAGCAGATGGCCGAGGACGGCGAGGTTCAGGGCCTCGCCCCAGGCGCCGAGCCCGACGAGCAGGGGCCGGCCGAAACCCTGCAGGTTGCCGATGAACCAGGTCAGCCCTTCCGCGAGCATCAGCCGGCCGGTGCGGTTCGCCGGGCGGCGCCACCATGCGACCAGCCCGGCCGCCGCGTACGTCCAGCCCACCAGCAGGTCGCGGGCGACCTCGCCGGGGCCGCCGCCGGCCCGCGCGTACCCCCAGGCGCCGCACACCCCGACGGCGAGCGCGGCCACCGCCCACGCGAGGAGCACGAGGGTGCGGCGCGGGGACTGCGAGGCGTGACGCGTACCGGGCGAAGCCGCCGCGGCCGTACGCTCCATGACCTCCCCGTCCGTCTTCCGAGCGGTGTGCGCCGGGCCGTTCGGCCGCGGGCCGCCGGTGAGCGGCCCGTCTTCCGGACGGCGCGGGTCCCCACCGGCGGAACCCCCGGGAGAGACCGGGGCCATGGTCGCAGAGTGACGGGTTCCGTGACCACAGCCCGGCCGCGCCACCGCCCGCCCCCTCCTCTCCCGTCCCCGTCCCTTCCCGGCACATCTCAGGGTCTGCCCCGAGGTGCGCGCGGCGGGTTCCGCCTAACGTCTCGTTCCGGCGGCGCACCCCGGTCCGCGGCACCGGGCGGTCCGGGGCGCGAAGACCGCCGTACGGAACGAACGGACCACGTCCGCAGGAAAGTCCGGCCCCGTCCCCGTCGCGCGGGGACGATCCCACGAAGGAGAACCGCATGCGTGTCACCCGTCATCTCGTGACCGCCGGAGCCGCTCTCGCGCTGGCGTCCGGAGGGCTGATGTTCGGAGCCTCCTCGGCGAGCGCGGAGAGCCTGTGCAACTACATCTCCGACTCCTCCCGCCCGTACGTCTACCCCGACGACGAGGGCGCGGCGGTCAAGCAGGTCCAGTGTCTGATCAACAACTACAGCGACTACCCGGAGTGGCTGACGGTCGACGGCGACTACGGCAACGCCACCTACCGGGCCGTGACCTACGTCCAGCGCTGCAACGGCACCACCGGGGGCGCGGACGGCATCGTCGGCCCGAGCACCTGGTACCGCCTCTACACCCCCAAGGCGAGCTGCGCGATCTGACCTCCGGCCGCGGGCGGCCGGGGGGCGTCCGCGGCCGGGCCGGCCGGGAAGACGGAGCGGGGAACCGCCTTCCCGGCCGGGCACCCGGCGTCCTCGCGAGCGGACGCGGCCCCGGTGTCCGGTTCTCGTCGGTCTGCGGTAAATGCCTGGACCGAGAGCCTCCCCTGACGGGACACTTCCGGCTTCCGAACCTCCGGGAGTGTGATGGGGACGACAGACACGCGAGGGCCGGCGCCGGGCAGGAGCGCGGTGGTCCTGGCACTGCGCCACTACGGCCGGGAACTGCTGCGACTACGACGGCCGGCCCTGCCCGCGCTGCTGCTGCCGGCCGTGGGCAACATCGGCATCCGCTACGTCGCCCCCCTGCTGATCGCCAAACTGGCGGGGCAGGCCGCCGGCGACGGCGGTCTCACCCTCGCCTCGGCGCTGCCGTACGTGCTGGGCTTCGGAGGGACGCTGCTGCTCGCCGAGGCCGTGTGGCGGATCGGGCAGCACTGCCTGAACCGCGTGGAAGCCCTCGGCATGGAACACCTGTACGTGAGCGGCATGGACGAACTCCTCGCCAAGGACGCGGCGTTCTTCCACGACAACTTCGCCGGCTCCCTGACCAAACGGGTGCTGAGCTACGGCAAGCGCTTCGAGGACGTCGTCGACACGGTGACGTACCGGATCGTGGGCAGCCTCGTCCCTCTGGTGTTCGGCGCCGTGGTGCTGTGGAGCTACGAACCGATGCTCGTCGCCGGTCTTCTCGCGATGATCGCGCTGACCGCGGTGGCCGCGACACCGCTGATCCGTCGCCGGCAGCGGCTCGTCAGCGACCGCGAGGCGGCGATCGCCCGGGTCTCCGGCCACGTCGCCGACAGCCTCGCGAACATGGAGACCGTCCGGGCGTTCGCGGCCGAGCGGCGGGAGGCCGGCGAACACCGCAGCCGTGTCGCGGAATCCCGGCGCCTGACGCTGAAATCGTGGGACTACGGCAATCTGCGCGTCGACACCCTGATCGCTCCCATGTCCGTGCTGACCAACGTGCTGGGTCTGCTGGCCGTCATCGCCTTCGGCGGCCCGGACCAGGGAGTGGAGGAGATCGTCGTCGCGTTCACCTACTACTCCAACGCGACCCAGATCATGTTCGAGTTCAACCAGATCTACCGGCGTCTGGAAAGCTCGGTGACCGAGGCCGCGCAGTTCACGGAGCTGCTGCTGGATCCGCCCACCGTGCTCGACCCGGCCGACCCCGAACCGCTCGCACCGCGGGACACCGGCATCCGCTTCGAGGCGGTGACCTTCGCCCACGCGGGCGCGAAGCCGATTTTCCAGGGGCTCGACCTGGACGTGCCCGCAGGCGCACGGATCGGTCTGGTCGGCAGGTCCGGCGGCGGCAAGACCACGCTCACCCGGCTCCTGCTGCGGATGTCGGACATCGACGGCGGACGCATCCTGATCGGTGGCCAGGACATCGGCCGGCTGCGCCAGGCCGACCTGCGCTCACTGATCGCCTACGTCCCGCAGGAACCCGCCATGTTCCACCGCAGCCTGCGGGACAACATCGCCTTCGCCCGGCCCGGCGCCACCGACGAGGAGATCCGCGCGGCGGCCGCGGCCGCGCACGTCACGGAGTTCGCCGACCAGCTCCCCGACGGCTTCGCCACCTTGGTGGGGGAGCGAGGGGTCAAACTCTCGGGAGGCCAGCGCCAGCGCGTCGCCCTCGCCAGGGCCATCCTGCGCGACGCCCCGGTCCTGCTGCTCGACGAGGCGACCAGCGCGCTGGACTCGGAGAGCGAGCTCCTCGTCCAGGACGCCCTGTGGCGGTTGATGGACGGACGCACGGCCCTCGTGGTCGCCCACCGCCTGAGCACCGTCGCCGGCATGGACCGCCTCGTCGTCCTCGACCGCGGCAGCGTCGTCGAGCAGGGCACCCACGAGGAACTGCTCGCGGCGGACGGCGCCTACGCCAAGCTGTGGCAGCACCAGTCGGGCGGCTTCCTCGGCGAGAGCGCCGGGGAGGAGGAGCGATCCCTCTCGTTCGATCAGGAGGGCGTTTCGTGAGAGCGGCGCGGAACACCGGCGTCGGTGAGCCGTCGTGGCCGGCCACCGCCGGAGCCGGGGTGTTCCCCGGGCCGGGACCGGGCGTGCTCCGCGAGCCGGGACCGGGTGTGCTCCGCGGGCCGGTCAGCAGGGCTCGCGCCAGGCGTCCAGTTCCGGCTTCTTGAGCATCGACGACAGCCGCAGCTTCCGGGCCAGAGGGCAGAAGCCGGCGGTGGGCCGCGCGTACTCCACGTGGAAGACCGCCTTGCCCGCCGCGACGAACGGTTCGAGCAGGGCGCACTCGCCGTACTGCGCGCACTCCTCGTTGACCGCGAAGTCGAAGTCGTCCACCAGGTCCGGGATCTGGGGCAGGTCGTTCTTGAGGCCCACGGCCAGGCCGCGCTCGTGCGCGATCTCCGCGATCATGCGGTTGTAGCGGAGCTGGTCGCGGGCCGTGAGGGGGAAGCCGGTGTCGTGGGCGTAGCCCTCGACCAGGTCCGGTTCCACCGCGTCGAACCCCTTGTCCCGGCACATGTCGAACCGGCGCTCCATGACGGGCCGCAGCGCCCGCACCCGGCGGATGTCCAGCCAGCGCTCGCCCCGCCAGCCGTTGGGCCCGCCCAGCGCCGAGCGGGGGAAGGCGTCCCGGTCGGGTCGGAAGTCCTCCCAGGCGCCGACGTTGACGTAGCAGATCACCTTGCGCCCGTCCCGGTGCAGGCGGGCGACGTCCGAGGCGCTGCTCTCGAAGCCGTCGATGTCGTAGACGGGCACGTCGACGGAGGGGTCGACCCGGCCGTCGAGCTGCCACTGCCAGGCCAGCCCGGGACGCGGCCGCCACCACGTGCCGCCGGCCTCGGAACCCTCGCCGCCGGAGCACGCGGTGAGGCCCGCCACCAGGGACAGGGCGGCCACCACGGCCACCGCGAGCCGCCTCACCGCTCCGCCTCGGCCAGCGCGGGGGTCAGCCGGGACCAGGGGTTGGGCGGCTCGCCCGTCACCGGCCCGCACACGGCCGCGCCCCGCTCGCGCGCGGTCCGCACGGCGAGCGGCACGAGCGGCTCGGGCACCCCGTAGACCAGGTGGCACAGCCGCTCGGGCGGGTGCCGGGCGGCCCACGCGGGGCGGCTGAACGCCGACACGTACAGGGACCAGGGGCCTTCGAAGGTGACGGTCAGATCGGCGAGCCGCGCGTAGCCGGGAGCGGGGTGGACCCCCGGGTTGAGGACGACGGGCGCGGCACCGAGGCGGCGCACGGACCGCACCAGGCGGCGGCAGGCCGGCAGCCCGTCCGGCGCGGCGGTCACCCGGTCCAGGAAGCAGCCGTCCACGCCGTACCACTCCCGGTGCCTGCGCAGATCGGCGACGGCCTCGGCCGGGTCCCGCGCGCCGTAGTCCGTGTCGACGTAACCGAGCAGCCGGGCCCCCGCCGAGCGCAGCGCCCCGGCGGCGGCGGCGAACGCCGGGTCCGGGCGGTCGCCGGGCCCGCTGGCGGGGTTGAGCACGACGGCGTAGGTGCGCGCGGCACGGGTGATCAGCCGGTGCCACGCGGCGGGGTCCTCGGCCGGGTGGACGTACAGCGGGATCAGCAGGCTCACCGTGCCGCCGCCCCTTCGGGGCCGGGGGACCGCGCGCCCGCGGCCGCCCACAGGGCCGCCAGCGACGCCTCCAGGGAGCGCGCCGGCCGCCAGCCGAGCGCGTCGCGGGCGGCGGTGACGTCCGAGCACTGCCAGGAGACGTCGGCGGACCGCGCGGAGCCGCCCGCGGCCTCCTCCACGATCCGGCCCCGGAACCCGGCCGCGTCCGCCAGCGTCCGCACCAGGTCCCGGACCGGGACCGCCCGGCCGCCGCCGATGTTGAGGACCGGCGGCAGCGGCCCCGGCGCGGTGACCGCCTGCGCCACCGCCTCCGCCACGTCGCGTACGTCCACGAAGTCGCGGTACGCGGACAGGTCCCCGAGCCGCAGTACCGCCTCCGGGCCGCGCCCGGCGTCCGCGAGCAGCGCGGCGACCCGGCCGGGCAGCCCCGTGCGCGGAGCCCCGGGACCCACCGGATTGCCCACCCGCAGCACCACCGCGTCCAGCCCCGACGCGGTCACCGCCACCGTGCCCGCCAGCTTGGTCGCGCCGTACGGGCCGGCCGGAGCGGTCGCCCCGGACTCGGTCACCGGCCGGCCGGGCGTGCCGGGCCCGTACTCGGCGGCCGAACCCAGGTGCACCAGGCGGGCCCGGGGAGCGGCCTCGCGCAGCGCCGCGCACAGCACGGCGGGCCCCCGGGCGTTCACCTCCGCCAGGGTGACGGCGTCACCGCCGGTCGCGCCCGCGCAGTTGACGACGGCGGCGGGCGCGATGCGGGCCAGCGCGGACACGAGCTCCCGAGGCCGGTCGCGGGCGAGGTCGGCGGTGACGTCGGCGGCGGGGGAGCGGCCGCCGAGGGACAGCCGCGCGCCCGGCAGGGCCCGCAGCCGTTCGACGACATGGCCGCCCAGGTAACCGGAGGCGCCGAGGACGAGGATGCGCATGGGCGGTCAGGCTCCCTTGAGCAGCAGCGACTTGCGGCTGGTGAACTCCGCGTTGGCCCGGTCGTAGTCGTCGGGGCGGCCGATGTCCAGCCAGTAGCCGTCGAACTCGTAGGCGTGCGGCGGCCGCTGGGCGGCGAGCAGGTCGAGCACCAGCTCGTCGAAGCCCAGCGGCAGCCCGGGCGTGTAGCCGTCGAGGGTGGCGCGGGAGACGCCGTAGACCCCCATGGACACCCGGTAGTCGATGCTGGGCTTCTCGGTGAAGGCGACGACCCGGCTCTCGTCGGTGGTCAGCACCCCGAAGTCGATGTGCACCTTGCGGGCGTAGGTCGCGATGGTCAGCGGCGCGCCCGACGCCTCGTGCCGGCGCAGCACGTCGGCGTAGTCCAGGTCGGTGAGCACGTCGCCGTTCATCACGAGGAAGTGCTCCGGCAGGCGCTCGCGCAGGGTGAGCAGCGGGCCCATGGTGCCCAGCGGGTTCTCCTCGGTGGCGTAGTCGATGCTCATGCCCCACTGGGAGCCGTCGCCGACGTAGGCGCGGATGATCTCGCCGAGGTGGCCGATGGCGAGGGTGCAGTGGGTGAAACCGGCCGTGGACAGCTGCCGCAGCACGATCTCCAGGATGGCGTGCTGGTCGCCGATGGGCACCAGCGGCTTGGGCAGCGCGGTGGTGTACGGCCGCAGCCGGACGCCTTTTCCTCCGGCAAGGATGACTGCGTGCATGGCTTACCTCCTGCGGTGCGTGCCGGTCGGGGTCAGATGTTGTAGATGCCGGTCTTGTAGCGGGCCAGGTTGGCCGGATCGCCGAACCACTCCACGGTCCGCGCGAGCCCTTCCTCCAGCGTGTGGCCCGGGCGCCAGCCGGTCGCCGCGGTCAGCCGGGAGGCGTCGGCGACCAGCCGCATCACCTCGGAGCCCGCGGGCCGCAGGCGCGCGGGGTCCTCGCGGACGTCGAGGGGCGCGTCCATCACCTTGCCGATCAGCGTGACCAGGTCGCCGACGGAGATCTCCCCGCCCGTCCCGGCGTTGAAGGTGCGGCCCACGACCCGCTCCGCCGGTGCCGTGCCCACCGCCAGGAACGCCCGCGCGGTGTCCGCCACGAAGGTGAAGTCCCGGGTGGGGCGCAGGTCGCCGAGGGTGATGGTGCGCTGCCCGGCCGCCACCTGCCCGATGACGGTGGGGATCACCGCGCGCATCGACTGCCGCGGCCCGAAGGTGTTGAACGGCCGCAGCGTCACCACGGGCGTGTCGAAACTGGCGTGGTAGCTGTCGGCCAGCCGGTCGCCGCCGGCCTTCGACGCGGCGTACGGCGACTGGGTGTTGATGGGGTGGTCCTCGGTGATCGGCACGGTCTGCGCGGTGCCGTACGTCTCGCTGGTGGAGGTGTGCACCAGGCGCGGTGTGCCCAGCGCGCGCACCGCCTCCAGCACGTTGAGCGTGCCGGTGACGTTGGTGTCCACGTAGCTGTGCGGGGCCTGGTAGGAGTACGGGATCGCGATGAGCGCGGCGAGGTGGTAGGCGCAGTCGGCGCCGTCGAGCAGGCCGCGCACCGAGCCGGGGTCGCGGACGTCGCCGAGGACGATCTCCACCTGGTCCAGGACGTCGGCGGGCAGCGTCTCCAGCCAGCCGTAGGAGGAGAACGAGTTGTACTGGGCCATGGCCCGGACACGGTGGCCGGAGGCGACGAGCGCCTCGGTGAGATGGGAGCCGATGAACCCTTCGGCTCCGGTGACGGCGGCGAGCGGTGCGGAGGTCACCTGTGGGTTTCCTTTCGACGGGTGGTGCGGTGAAGAGGGCACCGGGCTCCGGGGAGCGGTGCCCGGGGCGGCCGTCCGGTGTCCGGTGGCTGGGAGTGCGGTGGCTGGGAGTGCGGTGGTCGGGAGTGCGGTGGTCAGGAGTGCGGGGAGGGCCGGCCGAGCAGATGGACCGCGCAGGCCGCGAGGCAGACGGCGGCCACCCCGCAGACCGGCGGCAGGACGGCCGGGCCCGGCGGCAGGTCCAGCCAGATGACCGCCCCGGCAGCGGCGGCGGCCAGGAGACAGAGCACGGCCGGCGGCCAGGCCGCCCCGAACGCCTGGAGCAGCAGGGCGGTCCACAGGGTGGCCGCCAGCGGCAGGAGCGTGGCCGGGCCGGAGCCGGTGAGCAGGGCCGGGGGCAGCAACAGCAGGAGGTACCCGGACAGGCACAGGGCGAGGACCGCGGCCGAGCGGAGCAGGAACGCCCGGGGCGTCGCGCTGGCGCGCAGCGCGGCGACCGACCAGCCGCGGTAGCGGTACAGCAGCCACTCGGCCGGTCCCATGCTCACGGTCAGGGCGATCACCGCGTACGGTTCCCGCCGGCCCTCCAGCACGACGAGGACCGCCGCGGCCAGACCGAACAGGCCGTAGGGGAGCGAGGACAGCAGGCGCGGCCGGGGACCGCCGGAGGCGGCCGGGGCGGCGAGGCCCGCCCGCAGGACGCGCCCGGCGGCGGCGAGCGTGGCCGACAGTGCCAGCAGCACCAGCCCCGCCCGCAGCGGCGGGCCGGGCTCCCACCACGGCAGCACCACGGCACCGGCGATCAGCGGACTGAGCGCGGCCAGCAGCAGCCGCTCCCGGCCCAGGACCAGCAGGACCCCGGCCGCCGCGAGGTACAGCGACTGGGCCGCCGCCACCGCGGTGACGGGACCGCCCCCGGCGGGCAGCGCGGCCAGGCCCGTCGCCACCGCCGCGCCGAGCAGCGACCCGGTCAGCAGGGCGCGGGCCGCTTCCCGGCGCCCCGCCACCAGCCGCAGGTGCGCCCGGTGGCCGAGCGCCTGCCCCCACGCCCAGGAGACGACGCCCGCCACGATCAGGACGGCGGCGTGCCGGTCGGCCCGCCACAGCGGGGCGGTGAGCAGGTAGGCCAGGGCGGGCAGCGCGAACAGCACCCCGCGCAGCAGGCAGCGCACCGTGTCGGGCCGCCACGGGTCGGCCGCGGGCGGCGGCTCGGGAAACGTCCGGGGCACCCGCGCGTACAGCGCGGACGCCAGCGAGAACAGGTTCGGATGGCCGTAGCGCTCCTTGATCACGGAGGCGGTCATGCCCTCCGACTCCAGCAGCGCGGCCACCTCGTACGGATGGACGGCGGGGCCGATGCGGTCGGCCAGTTCGGCGGCGAGCGCGCTGACGGCCTCCTCGTCGGGCCCCCGCCGGGGCAGCCGGATCGTGAGGGTGGTGTTGTCGTCCAGGGCCCAGCGGGGCCGGCGGCGGGGCCGGGCCAGCCGCAGCGCCAGCGTCTCCTGCTCGGCGCCGCCCGGTTCCAGGGACATCGGCCCGCTCATCCGGTCAGGCTCCCCAGGCCGGTGACCGCCGGGGCGGGCAGGACGATCCGGGTGGGCATCTCCCGCGTGCCCGCGGCCAGTTCGTGGTAGACGGCGCGGAAGGTGTCGATGGTCCGGCGCAGGGTGAACTGCTCGACGACCCGCAGCCGGGCCGCCTCGCCCATGGCCCGGCGCCGGGCCGGGTCGCGCAGCAGCTCCAGCGCGGCGGCGGCCATCGCCTCCGGGTCGCGCGGCGGCACCACGAGACCGGTGTCGCCCACGGCCTCCCGTACCCCGCCCACGTCCGTGGAGACGGTGGCCCGCCCGCACGACATCGCCTCGATCAGGGTGAACGGGAAACCCTCGCTGATGCTGGAGAGCATCACCACGTTCCCGGCGGCGTAGGCGTCCCTGATGTCGTCGACGCGCCCCTCGAACGTCACGGCGTCGGCGTGCCCCAGCCCGGCGGCCAGCGCCTCGCAGCGCTCCCGGTAGCCCTCCCCGCCCCGGGGCGTCCCGCCGAACAACCGCAGTCGCACGCCGGGCAGTTGGGCCCGGACCAGGGCGAAGGCGCGGATCAGGGTCTCCAGGTCCTTGATCGGGTCGACCCGCCCGGCCCAGCTCAGGGTGGGGTGCTCCGGCTCGGGCCCGGCCGGGGGGAACGCGGCGGGGTCGACGCCGTTGTAGACCGTGCGGATCGACGCCGGGTCGGCCCCGCCCTGCTCCTCCCACAGCCGGTTGTAGCGGTTGCCGGGGGTGATGAGCGCCGCCCGGCGGTAGGTCTCCTCCGCCAGCAGCCGGAAGAAGCCCAGGACCACCGCCTTGACCGGCCAGCGGTACGGCGCGGTCCGGTAGCCGAGGTAGCGCTCGCGCAGGTAGACGCCGTGCTCGGTGAGCAGCAGCGGAACCCCGTGCCGCTCCAGCGCCGCCAGCCCCGGCAGCACGGCGACCCCGCCGCTGACCGCGTGGGCCACGCCCTCCTCGGGCGGCGGCACGGCCAGCGGGCGCAGGGCGTGTTCCAGCAGGGCGGTCGCGGTGAGCGCGTCGTGCAGCGTCGGCCGCGCCTCCCGCACCACCAGCCCCGGCCGCGTCCACACCCCGGTCAGGATCGCGACCGCCGTGTCGTCCCGCAGGAAGGGGCCGAGCAGGCCCTCCGACGCCGCCGCGGCCATCGTGTACAGGGCGGGCGCGAAACCGTCCTCGGCGCCCGGGTCGACCAGCGCGGCCAGGAACCGCTCGTAGGCGGCGGCGAGCCGGCGGCGGGCCCGGCCGCGGGGCGGGCGGCCCGGGGGAGCGGCGCCCCACATCGGCACGGACACGACGCGCGAGACGTGCCCGGGCAGGTCCCACACGACCGGCTCGCGCCCGGTGCCGGTGACGGCGACGACGTCGAAGTCGAGGTCGGGCATGCCGGTGACGAGCTGGTCGCACCAGACGCTCACACCGCCGTGGCTGTGCGGGTAGGTGCCTTCGGTGAGCAGGGTGACGCGCGGTGCGCCGGAGCGCCGCGCGCCGTGGTGAACGTGCATCGTTGTGCTCCACGGCCGAGGTGTGGGGGTGGTCGTGCGGGCCCCCGCCGCCGGTGGGCGGCCGGGGCCCCGGTGCCTGCCGTACGCCGGTCAGCCCGCCGTGCCGGGGAGGACCGGCTCGGCCACGCCCCGGGGCACCCGGGTCTCCGGGGCCGGGGCCGGGGCCGGGGCCGGAGCGGAGCCGTCCGCGCCGGTGGCCGTGGAAGGGGAGGAGGAAGGCGACGCGGACGCCGGCAGGGTGAGGGTGAGCGGCGTGCTGCCCGCGCCGGTCCAGCCGGACCGCTCGCCGGCGTACGCCTCGCCGAAGGCCGACCCGGTGCGTGTGGTGCCCTGCGGCATGGTCGCGGGGACCGCCACGCCGGCCGGGCCGTCGACGGTGACGGTGCCGCCGACGCGGTAGGCCGTGACCTGCCCGCTCTGTACGGCCGTCCGCCAGGCGGCGCGCCGCTGGAGCTCCTTGCCGATCTCCTTCATCCGCAGGTTGACCACCGGGGTGTTCTCCGCGAACAGCGTCTCGTAGGTGTCGAGCACGCCGTCCAGGACCGGGTAGGCGATGCGGTCCTCGGCCAGGTTCGACTGGTGGATGAAGTGCGGCTTCGGGTCGTTGGCGAGGACGTGGCCGAGGGCGATCCGCCGCTCCAGGGGCACGATGTGCCCGGTGTAGCCGGTGGCCGCGTCGAGCGGGGCGGGCAGGCAGGTGGTGGTGGCCGGGTTGTCCTCGCAGATGCCGCTGCCGCCCTGGGCACGGCTGGTGTAGATCCAGTTGTACTCGTCGACCTGCTCGGCGGCCCGCCCGGCGTTGTAGAAGATGTTCATCGGGTAGCGGGGGACCGTGGTGGCGGGGCCGACCTGCCGCTGCTGCGGCTCGCGGGAGTTGTCCGAGGCCAGCCAGGTGACGCCGTTGTCGGCCAGGGCGAGCGCCAGGTTGGGGTTGTCGGCCGGCTGCTGGGGCAGCACCCGCAGTCCGGAGTGCTCACCGGTGACCAGCTCGTCGTCGTCCAGGGGGAGTCCGGCGAGCCGCCCCCAGACGCGGTTGTGGGCGATCTCGTCGGCGACCTCGAACCGGCTGACCCACCGGGTGCTGCCGTCGGCGTTCGTGGCGCACCGCCAGGGCACCACCGCGGTGTCCTGCTCGCAGCCGAGGAAGGCGTGCGTGTAGGTGTGGTTGATCCAGCGGAACTCGTTCCGCTGGGCGAGGAACCTGTCGGCCAGCGGGTCGGCGCCGCCGTTGTCCTCGCGGTGGTCGGCGCTGCCGGCGCCGTTGTAGGCGAGGTCCAGGGTGAAGCCGCGCTCCCGCTGCCAGGCGACGGCGTGGTCGACGTCCGCGGGCGACATGCGGATCGGGTCCGGGGTGGCGTTCGGGTCCGTGCAGTCCACGTCGCCGGGCGTGCAGTCGAGAGTGGCGTTCCAGCGGTCGTCCGCCGCGAACACGTCGTCGACGTGGACGGCGAAGTAGTTGCGGGAGGTGCCCAGGTGCACGCCGCCGGTCATCCACCGCACGATGCCGCGGGCCAGCAGCCGGAACTGCTGCTGGTGCCGGTTGTAGACGAAGGTGACGACCAGCTCGCGCCGCCCGTCGTGCCGGTACTCGCCGATCAGGGAGCCCCGCTTCGCCGTGCCCGGGATCGGCGCCTGGACGTACGGGGTGAAGTCGGCACCGGCCACCGGCGTCGACAGGTAGGCGTAACTCTCGCCCACGGTGGGCGAGTTGTCCTCGAACGGCACCGGTCCGTCGAGGTAGCCGAACGGGCCCGCGCGGCCGGCGTCCGTCACCTCGGCCCGCACCCCGTCGACGCTGCCGGAGTAGCCGCCGTGGACCGGGTACTGGAGCCCGGCCTCGGGGCGGGCATAGGTGTACGCGTCGACCTGCGGGATGCCGTAGGTCTTCTCGTAGGCCACGAGCGCGGCCATCTCCGCGGAGTCCGCGGGGAACGGGTTGTCGTTGGGCAGGACGACGGCCTGGAACTTCGCGCGGTCCCGTCCGTCGACGGTGTCCGCGAGGTAGCGGGCGTCGATCACCGGCCGGTCGGACCGGGTGAGATCGATCTCGGTGTACGGCGTTCCGGCGGCGTCCAGTTCGGCCGCGATGGCCTCGGTGGACGGGCCACCGTCGCTCACGATCAGCACGCGCAGGTCGATCCGGGGCGCCGCGGCGTCGGCGGATGCCGCCGTGGTCGGTACGCCGAGGGCGGCTATGAGTGCGCCCGCCGTGAGCAGGGCGGTGCGTATGGTCCGCTTCATGCGGTGATGTCCCCTCCCAGGGCAGGGGTGGGCATCGCTCCGCGGAGCGGACGCACCCCCTCGCGCGACGCCGGCTTCCCCCTCAGAGGCCGGTCGTCGACGCGTCCGTCGCGTCACATGGTGTGGTCTCTGTGGAAGTTTTGTGGCCCCGATGCGAAACCTGGCGAAAAACCGCAGGGGTGCGTCAGGCGGCGGTTTTGGGGCGGGGGGCGGATCCGGCGGCCCGCCGTGCGGGCCGCTCCCGTCCCGCGCCGGGGATGCCGTGCAGGTGAGGGGGGTGCGGCTCACCGGCGGGCCGGTGGCCCGCCGGTGGAGAGACCGTGGGTGAGGTCCGTGCCGGGCCGGGAGGGCGGGGGGGGGGGGGGGGGCCCCCCCCGACCCCCGGGGGGGGCGGCGGCGCGGCACACCGCCCAGGGGCGCAGGGGGAGGAG